>JALVDE010000272.1 GCA_027009375.1 Gammaproteobacteria bacterium | reverse complement strand
ACACTAATGATATATTTGATAAGGCAACAGGATTTTAAACGTGGATGATCTGGAATTTAGAAAAAGAGCAATTATTGATCCCCATGATCAAACTGCTGAATTTCTGGAAAAAACCCGTCAAAGCAACAACAACCAGAAGTTGGTCGAACAACAGCGTCACTTTGACCAGCAATTATCTGAAACACTCAGAATTAACACACCGGATAATCTTGCCGAACGTATTATTTTAAATCAGCAACTCGCTGAACATAAAGCCAGCCACCAGCATAACAGACAAAAAACCAGACAGAGAAAATGGTTTATGGGCAGTATCGCCGCCTCTATATTTGCCATTACCCTGAGCTTTATTTTATGGCCGGCTTTGTGGACACCTGCTACTATTGATGGCAATCAGCTGGCTGAGCAGGTACTCAGCCATTACTACCAGGACACCCATGCCTTAAATGTTGATATGAATGTTGCCAAAAATAATATCGATACAATGCTGGCTTCCTATGGCGGCAAACTTAACGATCCGATTGGTCAGGTGGCTTTTCTGGGACACTGCATTGTCGGCGGTCATACCGGTGTACACCTGGTACTGAATACCCCACAGGGTCAGGTCACAGTATTGATTTTGCCCACTCAGCCGATTAATCATACCTACCCGCTGCATGATCAGCAAATAAGCGGCATTGTTTACCCCTCTAAAAAAGGCAGTATTGCCATTCTTACCGAACACGCTGAAGTGATTTCCAGTACCCGTCAGCGGCTGGATTCCAGTTTAAACTGGATTATTTAGTTACTTTTCGGTAATCCAAACTGGTCTGATAAATCTTTTCCAGCGTAGCGGTATCCAGATGCTCTTCCAGCAGGGGAAAAAGCTCTCTTTCTTCAGTCCGGGTATGCTGCTTTAATAAAGCACCAAACTCCCCCAGTACCGAATAGTCACCGGACTTCATCTGTTCATAATAAGCATCCATCTGCCGGTGTTCTTTTTCCAGCCGTTCACATAAACTGAGTATTTTTTTCTGCTCTGAATCATGCTCAGATAATAAATGTTGAATAACATGAAAAATACTGTCTTCTTCAATTTTAAAATGTATTTTCCAGTCTCCGGGATAACTCTCCACAATTTGCTGACAGAATTCTGCAATTTGTTTCTCATCACCCTGCTGGGCCGTATTAATAGCCTTTTGTGACAGTACCAGCGACTGATGATGCTCTTTGGATAAGGGTTGAAGCTGTACGATGCGTTTCATGTTTTGTTTATATCCGTTTTAGTTGTCTTTATAGTATCATTAAATTGAATTGAACCGTTCATCAAATGAGGATATTTATGAGTTCTGTCAAACTAAATAACGGCTGGAAGGAACTGCTTGAAGGTACCTTCCAAACAGATGCCTTATTAAACCTTAAAGAATTTTTACGCACTGAAAAAAAACAGGGCAAAATTATTCTGCCCCACTCCAGCCTCTGGTTTAATGCCCTTAACACCACAGCCCCGGATCAGGTTAAGGTGGTTATTCTGGGTCAGGATCCCTACCCCACACCCGGACATGCCCACGGTCTCTGCTTTTCGGTTATGCCGGAAGTCAAACCCATCCCAAAATCTCTGATTAATATATTTAAGGAACTGCAAGATGATCTGGGCATTACTAACCACAATGGTCATCTGCAGTCCTGGGCCGAACAGGGGGTATTATTGCTCAATAGTGTCTTGACCGTGGAAAGCGGTAAACCCAATTCTCACCAGGGACGCGGCTGGGAAATGCTGACCGACGTCATTATCAATACCCTTAATCAGCAGTCCCGGCCCATTGCCTTTGTCTTATGGGGCAGCTATGCACAGAAAAAAGGGGCCATTATTGATACTGATAAACATTTTGTCCTGCGTTCCCCCCATCCATCCCCTTTATCTGCCTATCGGGGATTTTTCGGCAGCCGCCCGTTTTCTAAAATAAACCAGTTTCTTGAACAGCAGGGACAGGCCCCCATTAACTGGCAAACATGAAGCCAACATTAAATATTTGTAACTTGATTTTTTAGCCTGCATCAATCATTCTTAAAGAAAAAATTATTTATTTTCGGAGCATACAATGGCACAAAAAATTTTAGTGGTGGATGACTCATCATCCATGAGACAAATGATTTCTTTTACCCTAAAAAGTGCAGGTTATGAAGTGGAAGAAGCCAATGACGGACAGAAAGGTCTGGAAGTAGCCAAAACTCAGAAATTTGACCTGATTTTTACCGATGTCAATATGCCTGTTATGGATGGACTCGCTTTTACCAAAGAAGTTCGTAAACTGCCTAACTATAAATTCACTCCCATTCTGGTATTAACCACGGAAGCCGGTACCGACAAGAAAATGGAAGGTAAAGCAGCGGGGGCAACAGGCTGGCTGGTTAAACCCTTTAATCCTGAGCAGTTATTAAATACGGCCAAAAGGGTGCTTTAAACCTGTTTAAATAATTTCCCTGCCTTTTATCAGGATCAGGGGAGAGAACTTCATTTTTTAAATAGTGCCCACAATGCACCTGCCGCACCCAGTCCTGCCAGAACCTGAGCCTCAAGCAGCAAACCACCGGAATACAAAACAGCTCCGCATACCAGCAGGCCCGAACTGATAATTGCAGATGTGGTCTTACTGCTCTGCAGTTCAATTTTTTCTTCGATACGGTTTAAGGTTTCACTTTTGTAATTAATACTCAGCTTACCATGGCGGGCCTGTTGTACCACA
>JALVDE010000271.1 GCA_027009375.1 Gammaproteobacteria bacterium | reverse complement strand
TTTGCTGTAGTGCGTGAAGCCAGTCGCCGGGTTATGGGTATGCGGCATTTTGATGTTCAGCTTATCGGCGGTATGGTCTTGCATGAAGGTCGAATTGCCGAAATGCGTACCGGTGAAGGTAAAACCCTGATGGCCACCCTGGCGGTATATCTTAATGCCTTAAGCGGCGATGGTGTGCATGTGGTTACGGTTAATGATTACCTGGCAGAACGTGACTCCAAATGGATGGGCAAACTGTACAACTTTCTGGGCATGTCCGTAGGTGTTATCCTGTCCGGTCAGGATAATGAACAGAAACGCGAGGCCTATGCCTGTGATATTACCTACGGTACCAATAATGAATTCGGTTTTGATTATCTGCGCGATAATATGGCTTTTTCCATTGATGAAAAAGTACAGCGTAAACTTAATTTTGCCATTGTCGATGAAGTAGACTCCATTTTAATTGATGAAGCCAGAACTCCGTTAATTATTTCCGGCCCGGCTGAAGACAATTCCGAAGTCTATCAGCGTGTGAACAAGCTGATCCCCAAACTGGAAAAACAGGAAGTGGTTGAATCCCTGGACGAACAGGAAGAGCCACCGGGGGATTATAGTGTTAATGAAAAAGACAAGCAGGTATTGCTGTCCAATGCCGGTCATCAGAAAGTTGAAGAATTGCTGGTGGAAGAAGGCCTGCTGAACGAAAATGAAAGTCTGTATGATCCGGCTAATATTATGCTGATGCATCATGTTAACGCGGCTCTGCGGGCACACAGTCTGTTTACCAAAAATGTGGACTATATTGTCAGCAATGGCGAAGTAGTGATTGTCGATGAGTTTACCGGTCGTACCATGCCTGGCCGACGCTGGTCTGACGGCCTGCATCAGGCAGTGGAAGCCAAGGAAGGAGTGCCTATTCAGGTTGAGAACCAGACTCTGGCTTCCATTACCTTCCAGAACCTGTTCCGTTTATATAATAAACTGTCCGGTATGACCGGTACGGCTGATACCGAAGCCTTTGAATTCCATGAAATTTATGGTCTGGAAGTCATTGTGATTCCGACCAATAAACCCATGCAGCGTATTGATCATGGTGATCTGGTCTATCTGACTCAGGATGAAAAGTTTGATGCCATTATTGAAGATATTAAGGATTGTCAGTCTCGGGGCCAGCCGGTTCTGGTGGGTACTGCTTCCATTGAAGTCTCTGAATTATTATCCAATGCTCTGAATAAGGCTGGCATTAAGCACGAGGTGCTTAATGCCAAGCAGCATGCCCGGGAAGCGGATATTATTGCTCAGGCCGGTGCGCCGGGAGCGGTTACCATTGCCACCAATATGGCCGGTCGTGGTACTGATATTGTGCTGGGTGGTAATGTTGAGGCAGAAATTGCCAAACTGGATGATCCTGATGAGGCGACTATAGCAAAAATGCGTGAAGAGTGGCAGAAACGCCATGAGCAGGTACTGGCCAGCGGCGGTCTGCATATTATCGGTACAGAACGGCATGAATCGCGCCGTATTGATAACCAGTTAAGAGGCCGTTCCGGCCGTCAGGGTGATGCAGGTTCGTCACGTTTCTATCTGTCACTGGATGACTCGCTGATGCGTATTTTTGCCTCCGATAAAATGGCCGGCTTAATGCGTAAACTGGGTATGGAAAAAGGTGAAGCCATTGAACATAAATGGGTCAGCCGTTCCATTGAAAATGCCCAGCGTAAAGTGGAAGGTCATAACTTTGATATTCGTAAGCAATTACTGGAATATGATGATGTCGCCAATGACCAGCGTAAGGTGATTTACGAGCAGCGTAGTGAGTTAATGGCCACAGAAGATGTGTCTGATCTGATTGTAGAAATCCGCAGGGATGTCATTAATCAGTTTATTGATCAGTATATTCCACCGGAGAGTATTGAAGAGCAATGGGATATTCCCGGCCTGGAAGAAGGTCTGAAAAACGAATTTGCTCTGGAACTGCCCATAGCTCAATGGCTGGCAGAAGATGATAATCTGCATGAAGAACCATTAAGAGAGAAAATTCTGGACGAAATGGTTAAAGAATTTAACCAGAAAGAAGAACTGATTGGTTCGGATATGATGCGCCGGGTTGAAAAAGGCGTTATGCTGGAAGTGCTCGATACCCTCTGGAAAGAACATCTGGCGGCTATGGATTATCTGCGTAAGGGTATTGGCTTACGAGGCTATGCCCAGAAAAATCCCAAGCAGGAATACAAACGGGAATCCTTTGAATTGTTTACCGATCTGCTGGATCGGATCAAGCATGATGTCATTGTGCGTTTAAGCATTATCCAGATCCGTGAAGAACCGGATATTGCCGAATTTGAACATCACGAACAGCCGGAAATGCAGTTCCAGCATGACGAAGTGAACCCTCTGGAAAGTGAAGAAGAAGTTGCCCAGGAAGTGGCTGAAGAAGAGAAGACAAGAGCCCAGCCTTTTGTCCGAGAAGGCCAGAAAATCGGCCGTAACCAGCCCTGTCCCTGTGGTTCCGGTAAAAAGTATAAACAGTGCTGCGGTAAGGTCAGTTAATCCATTTATTTATCCTCTCTCCTGTTGGGAGAAGCTTAGGGTGAGAGGGTAAATAAAGTACAAGCCGCACCAAAAAGGTTCCAGTCATGTCTATCACCATCAATCTGCCTAAAATGCACCCCGTCCCCGGTTTTAAACTCGGCACCACCAGTGCCGGCATTAAAGTTCCGGGACGAAAAGATCTGGTTGTTATGCAGTTAGCT
>JALVDE010000270.1 GCA_027009375.1 Gammaproteobacteria bacterium | reverse complement strand
CTGATACATCATGTCCATAATAAGAGCCCAGGCCAATGACCAGAGTGTTAATCATCCGGTCATCAGGCATGAATTTTAAGCTTGAGAAAATGCGTGGCACAGGAAATACAGGGGTCATAATTTCTTATCACCTGCTCACCCAGTTGTCGCACCCTGTCTTCTGTATAAACTCCGGCTTTTTCCTGCAAATAGCTCTGTAAAGTGATCTGCAAATCCGCTTCTATACGCGCCTGGTTCTGGCTAGTGGGGGGAATAATATTGGCTTTGACAATATTGCCTGCTTTATCCAGTTTATAATAATGCCAGAGCAGGCCGCGAGGGGCTTCTGTTGCACCGCTGCATTCCCCGGCCTGTATAGTAACCGGATGCCATGGCTGTGCCGGCTGCTGATAATTTTGCAGCAGTTCTATAGCCGTAATAATACAGTGATGAATTTCCAGAGCACGGGCAATAATACTGTTAAACATATTATTATCGGGAAACTGCACCGGCAGGCTTTCCAGCATAGTGAGCGTTTGTGGCTGTAACTGAGCCGCATTATTATTCAGGCGTGCCAGCGGCCCCACCAGGTAAGGCTGGCCCTGAAGATGGGAGTGAAATGCCGTAGACTGGGGTGCCTGAAATTCAGAAAAATACTGCGGGTATTCTTCAGTGCTGATATCCAGACCCTGATCCGAAATAATATTACCCTGATACACTGCATAGCTATTCGTATTATGCAGGGACACACTGGTAAAGTCCTGTTGTGACTGTGGTAATTCCAGGGTGGCCAGCCATTGCACCAGTGCTTCGGCCTCGGTTTTTAATACCTGCAGACTTTCCAGCAGAGCATCAACCTGAGCATTTTCCGGTGCTTTATAAAAGCCGCCCACTCTTACCCCGACAGGATGCACCGAACGGGCACCCAACAGGCTGATAATATCATTGCCCAGTGCCTGCAGCCTTACCCCCCGCTGGACAATATCCGGGTATTTTTTTGCCATGGCAATAGCACTGTCAAAGCCAAATAAATCCGGTGCTGCCAGTAAATGAATATGCAGAGCATGGCTCTGTATCCATTCACCGCAATATAATACCTGGCGCATACGGTTAAGCCAGAGAGCCAGCTCCTCCGGCATATCCGGCACCAGCAGAGATTCCAGGGCCTGCACTGCAGTCATCTGGTAGGCAACCGGGCAGATTCCGCAGATCCTGGCGACAATATCCGGCACTTCTGAATAATGACGGCCCTGTAAAAATTTTTCAAAAAATCGGGGCGGCTCAAATATACGCAGTTTCAGATCTTCAATCTGCCCGTCTCTGATAGCAAATTCCAGTGCCCCCTCTCCTTCTACACGGGCCAGCACCGGTAAACGCACAGGAACAGTTTTACTGGCCATTGGATGCCTCCTGTGTCTCTGCTGTATTTTCTGCCGCCTGGCGTAAAGCCTCTTCATGGCTGTGAAACAATAACAGTTTTTGAGCAATGGCTTTACTGACCAGCCCAAGCCCTTCAAAACGTCTTGCCAGAGCAGCGGACTCAGCATTATCGGCCAGGCCGTAACAGCCGTAACAGGCACGCCCGACTGAGGGACAGAGTGCACCGCAACCGGCTGCGGTAATGGGACCAAGACAGGCTGTTTGCTGGTTTTCATTTTTTTCGGATGACACACCTGCCGCCGGAGCGACGACAAGTGTACAGACCCGCTGTTGCCGTTTACACTCCAGACAGAGTTTATCTTTGCTTTGCAGGGGACTGGCACCCTGTAATAATGAAGTAACCACCTGTTTAATCTGCTCAGTATTGACCGGACAGCCCCAGACTTCAAAATCTACTTTAATATAATTTTTAACCGGGTGGGTATTATTCAGGCTTTGAATATATTGCGGCTGCGGATACAGCTCATTTAACCATTGCTCACCGTCAGCCAGATTTCTTAGAGCCTGTAACCCGCCGCTGCCGGCACAGGCACCAATGGTAATCACCTGCTTACTCAATTTTCTGATAGCGTGAATACGCTCTATGTCTTCCTCTGTGGAAACACTGCCTTCCACAAAGGCGATATCAACTTCTGCATCCGGTGCCACCATGCCGGCCTCAACAAAGTGCACAATCTCAACATGGTTTGCCAGTTCCAGTAACTCCGGTCCCATATTCAAAAAGGCCAGCTGACAGCCGTCACAGGAGGCAAATTTATGAACAGCAATCCGTGGTTTGCCCATCATTAAAAACCCTCCCGAAAAAACCAGTCCTTAACTACCGGGTAATTAAATACCGGCCCGTCCTTACAGACAAACTTTGAACCGTGCTGACAATGCCCGCAATGACCAATGGCACACTGCATATTTCTCTCCATGGTCAGCCAGATCTGTGCTTCACTCAGACCGCGCTGCAATAATTCCCTGACCGTAGCCGACATCATAATCTCCGGGCCGCAGAGCATGGCAATACTGTTTTTGGGATTAAAACACACCTCATCAAACAGGTCAGTCACATAACCCGATGACCAGTTCCAGGCCGGTGTTGTCTGATTGGCGGCCAGGGCGACCTGGGTATTGTTCAGTGCAGCCCATTGTTCATACTGATCTTTCCAGATCAGATCATTACTGTGCTTAACCCCCTGCATAATCACCAGCCTTCCAAAATCACTGCGGCGTTTAACAATATAGTTAATCACCGACACTACCGGTGCACACCCCAGCCCCCCGGTAATGATCAGCACATCCTGCTGTTTGATCTGAGCCATAGGCCAGCTGCTGCCATA
>JALVDE010000269.1 GCA_027009375.1 Gammaproteobacteria bacterium | reverse complement strand
AATGTCCGGACTCAGTACTATGCTTAATTGATAATACACCCTGGCGAAAGAACACACCCATTACCGCCGGAAGAATTCGAATGGGCCTAATAAGGTATTTTTCGCAAGTTAGGGTTCGGGACTGGTGGGATGGTAAGTCCCAAAAATTCCAGCCGCCAGATACGGATATTTTAAGGCGTTTTGAAGATTTGTTATAAAAATAACTTCAAAACAGCTGGTTACAAACAAATTGTTAAAGAACAGGTGAGCGAAACAGGGTGCTTAAGGGTGAGCTGTCGCTCTAAACTTTAGTTTAAATAATAGCTAAATGCATTAATTGTTTTATTAAAATGAAATTCTTAATCATAGTTTGTAATTTAATAAACAACCTGGATTTATAGATTTTATCATAGACCATGTACTGTTTCTTAATGGTCTCCATATAAAAGGAAAAAACCATGTGCTAAGAGCCTGAGTAAAAAGCGTTGCAATTGCAGCACCAGTAATACCCATTTTTGGGATTAAAATTAAATTAAGAATTATATTTAAGGTCACGCCAAAAAAATTATTATATAATCTATATATTTGGAGATTTTCTCCTATCATCCAAATACCTCTAGCTATAGCTTGTGAGATAAATATCCCATTCCATATATTAAATACAAGGGCATCATAAGCTCCCAGATAAGCTTCGTCAAAAAGTAGCCTTATGATATCTTCACCCCATATTATAGTCACGACGCCTACAAATACACCCATCCAAAACATTAGTGAGTACAACTGCATAAGTCTATAGTGATAAAGCTTTTTGTTTGTCTCCCTAAGATTTACAAAATATGGCATAAGAGTACTTACTAAAATGCCAGGGATAAATACCCAAAACTCGGCAAGTCTTACAGCTACACTATAGATACCAACCTCCTCGACATCTAGCATATTTCCTATCATAACTTGATCTATCTTCATATATATTGATATAAGAAACATACTCAAAGCCAATGGCCAAGAGAACCTTAAAAGTTCTATCGCTTTTTTACTGCTATATCTCCATTTCTTTATACTATGACCTGTATGCTTATATATGATAACTAAAAATAACCCACTAAAAGCCAAATCAACTATATTGGCTATAGCAAAATATACCACACTGTACTTATACAGTATCAAATATACTTTTAATAAACTGCTAAGTATAAAAGCACTGTTTCTAGCTATGACGACATATTTTGAAAGCACTTTTGCTTGATAGAAATAATCTATCACATCAAAAGACTGTAAAATAAATCCAGCACTTATGATAAATATCACTGTTTTAGTGAGACTATCTATTTCTATAACATAGAGTGAAAAATAGACCAGAACTATAGCTATAATAGAGCCTATGAGTTTAAGAACAAAAGCAGTACCCATAAGATAGTTCGTAAGTCTTGGTTTTTTCACAACTTCTCTTACGATAATTTGATCAAGTCCCAGTTTCACAAAAAACATAAAAAGTGCCGTATAGGCTAAAGCATAGTTAAGTACTCCAAAGTCATTAGGCCCAAGATACCTGGCAATCCAGATACCCACTACAAGCCCTCCAAATATTCTTATAATTTTATCAAAAAATAACCATGAAATGTTTTTGAGTAACTTTTGTTTCATTCAGTATAAAACTTATAGTATGCTTTCATAATACGTTAATCATAGACACTTTTCCTAATCAGGTATATTCGACTTATTGTCAATTCTGGCGTTTAAGAACATGCTAATATTCTGTCTACTTTATTTAGATTTTCAGTTTCCTATTTCTCACTATAAATGAATTTCACTCCATCAATGACATCGGCCAGAAGTTTAAAACCTCTGAATTTTTTTCAGCGCATTTTAGCACTCTAAGTCAACTTGAACAGCATAGATAAGATAGTTGCTCTGGGAACGACTTCCCGTCTTTTTACTATCCTGAGTCCGACCGTTGAAAAAGTTGACTCAATCGGGTTGCTGGTTCGAATCTGTTGCCAATGAATAGCAGTATAATCATAAAATGCCAGCATTTGTTCTTTATCTTTCACCAGGTATTTCATCATCTCGGATATTTATCGCTAATTCGGTTTACGGCACTATCAAAGGCTTTATGAGCATCCTCTCTGGTTTCTGCCATCCAGATATCGTACAGTGCCTCTTTTACTTTTGGTTGTACCGATTTTGGCGGTTTGTTCATCACATTGTCCGTTTTATAAACCCACCAGTGCCGATACTAGGTTGCTGATGCCTTGTGTATAGATACACCTTGTTTATGGCATTCCAAAATCCTAGGGCACCATCACCAATAGCCACTTCAAGAGTAGTGGTTACCCCCTCTTTGGCGAATATACTCCAACAACTCTGTTCAGCTTTGTGTAGATTCCCGGTAGTATTCCTCTATCGCCATCAACTCCTTATTCCCATGCTCATTAACACCTATGACAACCAGTATGCATTGAAAACAGGGAAAGTAACTCATTCAGTTCTGCTTGTGCCGCCAGATTGTTCTGTTCTTTTGCCCCATTTCGTAAAAGCTGTGTTAAAGCATCTGATACAGTTTCTTCTGATTGTCTGAGTGAAATAATATAATCATTACTCATGGCGTATTTCTTGTTGTAATTCTATCTTGGTGGATAAATTTATAACAGAATACGTCACCTTATATGTTTTCGAACACTATATCTAATCATAACTCGGTAAATTTATAAGTGTTCCATATAGGCAATAATATCATTGATGGTATTAAGATCATCGACATCTTCAT
>JALVDE010000268.1 GCA_027009375.1 Gammaproteobacteria bacterium | reverse complement strand
TTCCTGGTCAGGTTGTTCAACCCGGTGATGTCCTGATGGAAATCAGTGATGAATCCAGATTATGGGTACAGACCCGGATTAACCCTGAAGATGTTGCCAGAGTTAAAACCGGTGCCCCAGCTGATATTTTTGTCACTGACAGGGAAATCCTTAAAGGCAAAGTTATTCAGATACATCATAAAATAGATGAAGCTACCCGCACATTGCCCGTTAGAATTGAGGTGGATAATAAACGGGGCTTATTACATCCCGGACAGTTTGTAAAAACAGCTCTGCAAGTTTCAACAGGTAAAAAAGTTGTGGCTGTACCGGTATCTTCCGTCGTGTTATTACAGGGCAACCAGGTTGTTTTTCAGTTAAAAAATAACCGTCTGGATGTTCAGTTCGTAGAAACCGGTGAAGTACGTGATAACTGGGTGGAAATTAAATCCGGTTTAAAAGCCGGGGATCAGATCGTGACTAAAGGAATGTTCCTGTTAAAGTCCTTTATGCTCAAATCACAAATCGGCGATTCGGATTAGGAGAACAGCTATGTTAAATAAACTCGTAGAAAGTTCTCTGCATTATAAGTTTCTGGTACTGGTCGTCTTTGCCGTTGTTGCTTTTCTTGGCTGGCAGGCAGTGACTCGTATCTCCATGGATGCATTTCCTGATGTGACACCGGTACAGGTTAATATTTATACCGAATCAGACGGTCTGGCGGCAGAAGATATAGAACAGCTGCTGACCTTTCCTGTGGAATCCGGTATGGCCGGACTGCCCGGTGTCAGGGAAATTCGCTCTGTCAGCCTGTTTGGTCTTTCCTATGTGTCCGTTTACTTTGAAGATGATATCGATATTTATTTTGCCCGTCGTCTGGTCATGGAACGTCTGCAGGAAGTCAGTGACCGGATCCCGGAAGGTTACGGGACACCGGAAATGGGACCTAATACTTCCGGCCTTGGACAGGTTTTCTGGTACACCGTTGAACGTGCTGATGAAAAGCTAAAAGATGCGATAACTGATATGGACTTGCGCACCATACAGGACTGGAATATTCGTTTAATGTTACGTACCGCACCCGGTGTCGATGATGTTATGTCCTGGGGTGGTCAGGAACTGCAGTACCAGGTCATTATTGAACCGCTGAAACTGATTGAATTTGATCTGACATTCAGAGATGTCATTGAAGTGCTTGAAGCAAACAATCGTCAGGTGGGTGGTCAGTACATTAATCAGGGTTCAGAACAATACCTGGTACGCGGTCTTGGTCTGGTCGAAAATGAAACGGATATTGGAAATATTGTTGTTAAGGTTGAAGATGGTACACCCGTTTATTTAAAACAGGTTGCCAGTATCTCTACCAAACCCTCACTGCGTTCTGGAGCCGTAACCAGGGACGGTAAAGAAGTGGTATTGGGTATGGCCCTGGCCCGTATTGGTGAAAATGCCAAAAATGTGGTTGAAGCCGTTAAGGAAAAAATGGCTGTGGTACAGTCGGCCTTACCCGAAGGTGTGGTTGTAAAACCCATTTATGACCGAACCGTACTGGTCGATAAAGCCATTAAAACTGCTACTAACGCCCTGATTGAAGGCTCAGTACTGGTGGCCATTATTCTGTTTTTATTTCTGGGTGAAATTCGCTCTGCACTGGTGGTTATTACAGCATTACCGTTGGCCATGCTGATTGCCTTTATTATGATGTCCCAGCTTGGACTGAGTGCTAATCTGATGTCCCTGGCAGGTCTTGCCATTGGTATTGGTATGATGGTGGATGGCGCTGTTGTGTTAACTGAAAATGCCTTTAGAATTATGGCCGAACGACGTGAGCAGGGAGAAAAAGTGGATCGAACCGCTGCAGTGCTGGCAGCCGCCCGTGATGTGGCCAATCCGATTGCTTTTGCCATATTAATTATCATTGTTGTGTTTCTGCCGCTGTTCAGTTTAACCGGTCTGGAAGGTAAGTTGTTTAAACCTATGGCTTTTAATATTACCTTTGCCATGGCCGGTTCATTAATATTGACCCTGACCATTATCCCGGTACTGGCGGCCATGATCCTTAAACCCAAAGAAGAAAAGGATACCTGGCTGGTGAGAATTATCAAAAAGATTTATTTACCCACTTTAGCCTGGTGTCTGAAGAATAAAAAGAAAGTGGTCAGCAGTGCGGTGGTGCTATTAGTGGCCAGTCTGGCTCTGTTCCCCATGCTGGGAAAGGAATTTATGCCTCAGCTGCAGGAAGGCTCTATTATGTGGCGTATTATATCCATACCTTCAACTTCACTGGAAAAATCCATTGAAATATCCAAGAAGGTTGAGAATATCCTCACTGAATTTCCCGAAGTTAACACGACTATTGCCATGATTGGGCGTGCTGAAAAAGGCGAAACCGCAGATGTCAATTACATGGAAATTTATACTGATATTAAACCTCATGAACAATGGGGTAACAATAAAACCATGGATGAACTGGCCGTAGAAATGCGCGAAAAACTGGAACGTGCTGTACCGACCTCGGTCATCAGTTTTACCCAGCCTATTCAGATGCGGGTTGAGGAGCTTATATCAGGAGTACGTGCCACATTAGCACTGAAACTGTATGGACAGGATCTTAACGAACTGGACAGCCTGAGTAAAAAAATCAAGGATACAATCTCACAGGTTCCCGGTGTCAGTGATCTGGCCCTGGAAGCCAATCTGGGTAAACCGCAGATTAAAATCAAGGTAAACCGGGAAGCCCTGGCTCGTTATGGTATGAATTCTGATGAGGTTATGACC
>JALVDE010000267.1 GCA_027009375.1 Gammaproteobacteria bacterium | reverse complement strand
CCAGCTCAGTACACCGGCTCTGGCCGATGAACTGCATCAGGACGTCTGGTTAAAAGTCATTAAATCCGCAGCGCAGTTTAAACAGCAATCATCATTTAAAACCTGGCTGTATAAAATAGCACACAATGCCCTGATGGATTATTATCGTAAATCAGAAAAGCACAAACACCTGTCTGTCATTCAAACGGACAGTAGAGAACATTATGACAATAGCGGTGAGGCGTATATTCAGGAACAACAGCAGCCGGATAATAAACTACAGAATAAACAACTGCAGACACTGCTGTTAGGCAGCATTGAAGAACTGCCCGTAGAGCAGAAAGAGGTTTTTCTGCTGCATGAAAAAAGCGGATTAAGCCTGCATGATATTGCCCTGGTGACTCAAAGCAGTTTTGAAAGCACCAAAAGCCGTTTGCGTTATGCCGGTAAAAAATTACGCCGGCATCTGGCCCGTCATCTGGGAGTTGAGTTATGAGTAAGCACACAAAGCATCCTTCCGGAACACCCCTGGAAAAACGTCTTAAAGATGACACCTTTATTTCTGAAGTGTATCAGAATATCCCGTCTCCGGAACCTTCACCTCATCTGGATCAGGCGATTTTAGCGGCATCAAGAAAGCATAACCGCACTTCTTCATGGTGGCGTCAGCCATCATCCTGGGCAGCCACTGTCATTATTTTCTCCCTCGTGGGTATGCTGACTTATCACACACTGGAACAGGAAAAAGACACAGCTTCATCAATGGCCCCGGTTTATTCACCAGCACCTGTCACCGCTGTTTCATCTGATAACAAGTCTGATAAATCCAGCAAACAGGCTATTACCAGGGCTAAAATTGCAGCTGACACGGTATCCACTGCCGTACCTGTAAAAGAAAAAACACAGCGCTTAAGCCAACCGACTCCAAAACCACAGGCAGCAGAGTTTCGAGCCAGTTCAGCATTTAAAACGATGCATAAAAATGATACCCGACAGCTTAATTTTGCCAGACAACCGATGGCAAGCGAGGAAAGCTTCACAGAACAGACTGTGCCTGCTTTTTCTTCTGCACTGACCGCTGAGCAATTACTTAAACAAATTCAGCAGTTAATCCAGTCTAAAGATTTTAAACAGGCAGCAGTTCTGCTGCAGCAATTACAGGAAAATTATCCGCAACAGTCGGTGGATCCCATTATTTTAAAACAGCTGACTCCCTGGCAGAGGACGACAAAACCATGATACACCTGAGCCAGTCCCTGGCCCAATGGCCTGGCGATATTTTTAAAGTTACCCTCAAAAAGGAACTTGAAGCATTGCCGTCCGGCAGTCTGCCTCTGCACCTGGGTACTCAAAGGGGTGGTCAGGCCGATGATCAAAGTATTTCAGTACTGGTTAACACGGTTAAAGAACAGGACGATACCATTGATATACACATTGGTGTGTTCTTTTATGAAATTATGGGCGGCTGCAGCTGCGGCGATGAACCGCCCAGTGAGAATACTTATTGTGAAATGCTGCTGAGTATTGATAAAAGGACGGCTGAGGCTTCTTTTAACGTACTGGTTACATAAGCCATTATATTCCTCCCTCCCTGAGGGAGAGGGATTAAGGTGACCCAATCTTATTCTTCAGTGAGAGGGAATGAAGGGGTGGTACTGGACTCGGTTGATCGTCATTTCTATGACCCCTTTAGGTCCCTGTAACATAACCTCCTCTCCTTCTCTTTTGTTTAGCAGAGCTTTGGCCAGGGGTGAATCCATACTGATTAAGCCCTGTTTAACATCAAACTCATCAGGACCTACAATTCGATACTGCTTTAATTCACCGTCCTCATCTTCCAGCTCAACCCAGGCACCAAAATTAATTTTTTTCTGATCCTCCGGAATACGATCCACTACAACCATATCTTCCAGCCGTTTACTGAGAAAACGCACCCGGGCATCAATTTCCCGTAATTGCTTTTTACCGTATATATATTCGGCATTTTCGCTGCGATCGCCCTGGGCAGCCGCTTCCGATACCGCCTGGGTCACTTTTGGCCGTTTTACTTTCCATAAATAACGCAGTTCTTCTTCCATTTTGGCCATACCCTCTGGAGTGATGTATTTGGAAGAGGGTTTCCGTGGTGGTCTGTAACGCCCCATAATGACAATTCCCTGCTTATTTAAGATTTTTTATGATTTTTATTGACTGTTTCTCATTCTTTTCTTACACATAGGGATAAAAATAGCCTAAAATAGGTCTAACTGGTCAGTTATAGTCCGGAATATCGCTCCTGATTGCTATATTCAGCCTTTTTTCATTTAAAACCCTGTAATGCGCCCTATATTATAAAGTGTATTTATTTTATTTAAGAAGTTATTTTATGTTCAAAACCTGTTCTCGCCATATCAATCAAAGCCGTAAACAATCCATTTTCATCCTGTTGCTGGTGGTATTTATTCTACTGCCCACCTTAAGTTCTGCCAAAGTTTTTAAAAGTGATGAATATATTCATCCTGTGGCACCAGAAAAAGATCAGGCCAAGCTCAGCTTTGTGATAGCCAAACAATTACAGTACCAGCATTATCGGCAGATGGTTCTGGACGACAAATTATCTTCTAAAGTGTTCGATGCGTTTATTAAATCACTGGATCCTAACCACACCTTTTTCCTGGCCAGTGATATTAAGGAACTGGGACGCTACCGTTATCAGATAGATAATGATTTTCGCCGCGGCGAATTAAGCCATGCCTTTAAAGCCTTTAACCTGTACCAGAAACGCCATGCCGAACGTCTG
>JALVDE010000266.1 GCA_027009375.1 Gammaproteobacteria bacterium | reverse complement strand
ACCAGCCGTCCAAAATCACTGCGGCGTTTAACAATATAGTTAATCACCGACACTACCGGTGCACACCCCAGCCCCCCGGTAATGATCAGCACATCCTGCTGTTTGATCTGAGCCATAGGCCAGCTGCTGCCATAGGGGCCGCGGATACCAATTTCATCACCGGCCTTTAGCTGCTGCAAAACCCGGGTTACCCGGCCTACTGCACGAATGGTATGATCTATAATATGTATATCATCAGGATCTGAAACTATAGATATCGGTACTTCCCCCACACCCGGCATATACAGCATATTAAACTGTCCCGGTTCAAAGTGATATTGCCCGGCCAGTTGAGGATCCTTAAACTTTAAACGCAGGGTAAAAATATCCGCTGTTTCAGCTCGCTTCTCCAGCACTATGGCTATAGCCGGTAAATAAGGGTTCAGAGGCTTGTTATCCGTCAACATGGCAACTAGGCTCCTGACACAAAATATCCAGTTCTTCGGTCACATCAATACCCACAGGACACCAGCTGATACAGCGTCCGCAGCCGGTACAGCCGCTGCGGCCATACTGTTCATGCCAGAACGCAAACTTATGTGTCAGCCATTGCCGGTAATGCTGGCGGGTTTCCTTGCGAAAATGAAAACCTGCAATATAACTGTGTTCGGCTGTAAAACAGGAATCCCACTGGCGAATATGGATACTGCCTGTTAGATCCAGGGCCGGTTCATCATATTCCTTATGACAGAAACAGCTGGGGCAGACCATGGTACAGTTGCCGCAGCTTAAGCAGCGTTCAGCAATCCGGTTCCATTGCTGGTGATTCAGGCGATGGGATAATAACTGAGCCACCGGCCGATCCGGTACCCGACGTACCTGCTGTGATGCGTTATCCAGTCCCTGCTGTTTTTCCTGTTCCTGTGCGGCTGTGACAGTATTTAATGGTATTCGGGATGAGAGCATTTCCAGTATATTCTGACCGGCTTCTGAACCGCTTTGAATAACAAAGTCCTGTTCCAGCTCTGTAAGCAATATATCATATGCACTCTGTACTTCCGGCCCATCACCGGTGGAAGCACAGAAACAGGTATCCACACTGCGGTGACAGTTAACCGCCACAATAAACAGGTTTTCCCTATGTTGAGCATAATAGGGGTCAATATACTGCTGCTGTAAAAAATGCTGATCCTGTAATTTAAGTGCGGCCAGATCACAGGCTCTTAAACCGATAATCGCCAGCGGCTTCTGTTTGCTTATCGCTTCATTAAATTCAATGCTACCGTTCTGTTTATTCACCGACCACAGTTTTTGTTCCGGTTTAAACAGCCACGGTTTAACGCCCTGCGCTCCGGTAGTAATGGAGAAATAATAACTGGACTGTGAATTATAATTAAGACGATATTCGCCGGGTTGCTGCTGATCGCTATAACCCAGGGGAAGCTGTGAGAGTTTGCTAATAGAAGAATATTTTAATGTCTGTTCAGAAACGACCGGACCGACACATTGATGGGACTGGTTTAAACTATCCAGAAGTGCCTGTAAATCCTTTTTTTTTATTGAGTGGTACATACTGGCTGCACCTTTTTATTATCAGCTTATTATCTGTGATACCTCAGAGTAATTTCAGTATAACGCTTTTCAAATTATAACTGCAATAAATCTTCACATTAAACCCAGGAGTGCAGGCAAGATGCCCGCACTCCCGCATTGGATCTTATATTGGTTTATTATTAATCTTTATTCAGGAGGGACTTTAAATCCGCAAAGGGGTTATGAGTGGCTGCTTCACTTTCCTTATTAACGGCCACATCACCAAATTCCAGATATTCATTCATTTTCTGGTGTTCATTATCGTGGCAATAAATACATAGATTTTCCCAGTTGCTGCCGTCCGGTGGATTATTATTATGATCGTGATCGATATGATGCACGGTCAGCAGGTGCAGGTTTTCACGGGTAAAGGTTTTTCCGCAGCGCCCACAGACCCAGGGATGGATTTTCAGGGACTGTTCCCGATAACCTTTTTCCCGCTCGCTGATCTGTACCTTGGCTTTTTTAACAATAGCATCCAGCTTTGCCGGATCTTTTTTCTTTTTTATTGCTCTGCGCCTGCCGACCATTTATACCACCTGTTATTTATATAACTTATAATCAAAATTTTAATCTATATTTTAAACTTTCTGTTATTTTATACAAATTTACCTATAATCTGATTTAAACATTTTTATATCACCCTACAGGAACCCAGATGAGTAATAAGGAACCGATTCCGCTGTCTCCAAAAGAGGCAGACCGTATGCTGCAGGAACAGCCTAATGCACTATTAATTGATGTGCGTTCGTCCATGGAGTTTTTATTTGTGGGCCATCCCAAAGGGGCGGTGCATATTGCCTGGATTGATGAGCCGGACTGGGATATTAATCCCCAGTTTGCCATTGAAATCCGTAAACTGATTCTGGGCGGAATATGCGGTGAGCAGGATCAGCATCCGGCCATTATCCTGATTTGCCGCAGCGGCAAACGTTCTTATGAAGCCGGTCTGCACCTGCTCAATAATGGTTTTGACAATGTATACAATGTCGATGAAGGTTTTGAAGGCGAACTCAATGAACTGCACCAGCGCAGCACAGTCGGCGGCTGGCGTTTTCATGGTCTGCCCTGGGAGCAGTGTTAGATGAAGTTTATTTTATTTCTGGTTATCAGCGGTATTTCCAATGGCTCCAATACTGAGTTTCAGCAGACCATGGAGAAGTCCTTTACCGATCTGGAACAATGTGTAAAAACC
>JALVDE010000265.1 GCA_027009375.1 Gammaproteobacteria bacterium | reverse complement strand
ACCAGTAACACGGCGGTTAATAGGGTGCTGCGCATTAGCGGGATATGAATCCGGGCCAGTACCTGCAGGGGGCGAAAGCCCATGGAGCGGGCGGCATCATCCATGGATGGTTTGATTTTGCCCAGGGAGGATTCAACAGAACCGACCGAGACGGCCAGAAAACGAACCAGATAGGCAAATATCAGAGCAAACAGGGTACCAGACAGCAGCAGACCGGTGGAATAATCAAACTGTGCCCGGCTCCAGTCATCCAGAGTATTGTCCAGCCAGGCAAAGGGGATCACTACGCCAATGGCAATCACCATCCCGGGAATGGCATAGCCCATGGAAGCCACACGTACCAGGGTTTTTATCAGCAGGGTATTATGCAGACGCTGACCATAGGCCATAAACAGAGCCAGCAGCAGAGCCAGAACTGCAGTGATTATGGCCAGCCCCATACTATTGGCTACCAGTGTATAAAACTCCTTATTAATCATCTCTTCAGCGGTCTCTATGGTCCAGATGATCAGTTGCCAGAAGGGCAGAATAAAACCCGTCAGCAGCGGCAGCAGGCAGGCAATAAAGGCCAGCCAGCCCTGGGCAGTGCTCAGTCTGATCCGGCGGGCATGAGCCTGACGTCCGGACTGCTGATGATAGCGGGCCCGCCGTCTGGAATAGCGTTCTATTACAATCAGAACAAATACAAAGGTTAATAATAATGCGGCCAGTTGCCCGGCCGCAACCGTATCTCCCAGACCGAACCAGGTACGGAAAATACCGGTGGTAAAGGTGGGTACGCCAAAATATTCAACGGTACCAAAATCAGCCAGAGTCTCCATTAAAGCCAGAGACAGGCCGGTAATAATGGCCGGTCGGGCCATGGGCAGGGCGACCCGGAAAAAGCTGCGCCAGGGGCCCAGCCCCAGAGAACGGCTGGCTTCCAGTGTTACACTGGACTGTTCCAGAAAAGCGGCCCGGGCCAGCAGGTAAACATAGGGATATAATACCAGGGAGAGCATAATGACTGCACCGCCGATAGAGCGGACTTCAGGAAACCAGTAATCACGGGCTGACCAGTGAAAGGTTTCCCGAAGAAAAGTCTGTACCGGGCCGGAAAAATCCAGCATACCGGTATAGGTATAGGCAATTATATAGGCAGGCACTGCCAGCGGCAGTAATAAAGCCCACTGAAATACCTTACGCCCTGGAAAGCGGCAGATACTGGTGAGCCAGGCTGTAGTGATCCCCATGCTCAGAGTACCGATACTGACACCCAGCATAAGGATTAGTGAATTAAGAATATAGTCCTGTAATACCGTATCCAGTAAATGCTGCCAGGTCTCATTGGCACCGTAAAAGACAAAACTGAAGACAGTAAACACCGGTACGGCAAACAACAGGGTAATAACAAGAATACCCCATTGCCAGCGGCTGGTTTTTTTGATGGACACGTGCTCAGCCCTGTTTTTCTGCTGAATTGACTACGGGCAAGCGCTTATTTCCAGCCGGCCCGATCCATAATTTTAACGGCTTCTGCATTATTCACACCCAGTTGATCCAGGTTGATGCTGTCGGCCTTAAAACTGCCCCAGCTTTTCAGCAGCGCACTGGGTTCTACGTCGGTACGCACCGGATACTCATAGTTAATGTCCGCGTACCAGCGCTGTGCTTCCTTAGAGGCCAGAAACTCCAGCAGTTTTCGAGCATTTTCAGGGTGCTGAGCATAACGGGTGACACCGGCACCGCTGACATTAACATGAGTGCCTCGATCCTGTTGGTTGGGCCAGAAAATGGCAACGGCCTGGGCGGCTTTTTTCTGATCCGCTTTTTTGCTGTTAATCATTTTGCCGTAATAATAGGTGTTGGCAATAGCAATATCACACTGTCCGGCCGCAGCCGCCCTGATTTGATCCCGATCCCCGCCTTTAGGCTTGATGGCCAGGTTTTTGACAAAGGCATTAGCCCATTGCTGGGTTTTTTCTACACCGTTAGCTGCAATCATGGAAGCCACTAAGGACTGGTTGTAAATATTATTGGAAGAACGAATACAGATCCGTTTATTAAACTTCGGCTCTGCCAGGGCTTCATACGTGGACAGTTCCTCTGGTTTAACCCGGTCTTTTACATAAAAAATGGGGCGGGCACGCATGGACAGGCCATACCAGTAACCCTCGGGATCACGAAAATTAGCAGGGATCACCTGGTTTAGAATATCGGACTGTGTGGGCTGCAGAACACCGGCCTGTTTGGCGCGATACAGGCGGCCGGCATCGGTGGTAATAAACACATCAGCATGGGTATTTCGACCTTCTGATTTAATACGCTGCAGCAGGGCATCAGCCTTACCGGTGATCAGGTTAACCTTAATACCGGTCTGCTCGCTGAACTTGTCCACAATGGGCTTGATTAAGGCTTCTTTTCTGGCGGAATAAAGATTCACTTCTTCCCCGGCCACAGCAAAACTATTGATCAGCATAAGTGCAGAGAAAATAATCAATGCCGTTATGCGGCTTATAAGTGCAGAGTTTCCATGTTTGTCAGACATAATAAAATACCATTATTGTTGTAAACCTGCTTGCAGGCTTTGTTGTAAGTTTAGTTGTAAGGTTAATCGGCTTGTGTGATTATAACAGGCTTTATAATATAGATAAATAATAATTATTCTCATTTGTATTTAGGGTTATTCCAGGTGTTCAGGCGTTTAAAATTTCCATAAAAGATGGAAATAATGGCCAGGAAACAGTATTATGTGCGTTCAATGCCGATTTGTACGGGAGAGAGTGCCTGTTTTTTAAA
>JALVDE010000264.1 GCA_027009375.1 Gammaproteobacteria bacterium | reverse complement strand
CTTCAATCAGATTGCTGGGGTTAACAAAGGAGAACAGGAAGAAGACCGCCAGACCGGTTAAGCCGATAAACAGAATCATACTGATAACGGTTTTACGGCCTTTTAATATGGTCATGCCGATATTAAACAGGAAGCCCAGGGCCACCACCACAATTCCCAGCTTGGTTATCGTGGGCTGTTCCAGGAATTCCCGCCCCATGGTGGGCAACAGGTCATTCATGGTCAGCTCGGCCAGAGTGGCATAAGGTACCAGCAGGTAACCTAAAATGGTCGCAGCACCGGCCGCCAGGAATATCCAGAACAGTAAGGTCGCCAGCATGGGACTGAACAGTTCGGTTTCGGATTCTTCCGGTACCAGGTAATACGCCGCACCCATAAAGCCGAACAGCAACCAGACAATAAGCAGGTTGGTGTGTACCATACGGGCAACGTTAAATGGAATAGCCGGGAATAAAAAGTCTCCCCAGATATACTGGGCGCCTAACACGGCACCAAACAGGATTTGACCTAAAAACAGGCCAATGGCTGCGATAAAATACAGTTTCGCAACAGATTGTGATTGATATTGCATAGTCCTTACTCTCCCTTAACCCTGAATGTTTGGTGGCCAGTTGGCAGTATTTACTTCAGAGGTCCACTTCAGGAACTCAGCCACGGCGCTCAGCTCTTCATCACTCAGGTTGAACTGAGGCATGCTGCGACGACCGGGAATACCATTTTTAGGACGGCTCTTAATGAAACCCATTATGGCTTCTTTACTGTTGCCGAATCGTTTGTAGACATTGCCCAGCTCCGGTGCAAAGTATGCGCCCTCGCCCAGCAGGGTATGACAACCAATACAGTCGTGGTCTTCCCACACTTTCTTGCCCAGTACTATCTCCGGGGTGATATTGGCATCGTTTGAACGCTCGGGCAGCACTCCCTGCGTGTCAAAGGTTAGGGCCAGAAGTAACAGGAAGAAGAAGATACTTCCCCCGTAAAAGATATTTCTGGCCATGGTTTTTGTAAACACTTCACTCATGGCATACTCCTATTATTATGTAAGCGTAAGTATCCTTTAAGCCGTATTTTCTCTCCTTGATGTACATCAAGTTTATACGGCGTAAGGGAACTATTTCACAAAAAAATTGTCCCTGAGGACTCTTTTACAGGAGAATCCAATATTGGAGTAACAAAGCAGACAGAAACTTACAGGCTTAAGTCCATAAACTCAATTCGGTGATTACCACAGGGATTTTCTTTGGAAGGCCCCTGCGCCAGTACCGCAACACCTTCCGTAATATGATTGTTTCTAAACCAGTCACGTAAAAACGGCGACCATTCCGGCAGATCCTGTTCCACTTTGACAGGAAACACGCCATAGGAAAACTGCAGTGACTGACAGGTCCGCTCTTCAATGCTTAAGGCCGTGATCCAGACCGGCAGGCGGTAACGGGCCACATTACGAGCCATGGAGCCGGAGCGGGTGGGAATAATAACCGCCTGCGGATCAATACTTTTAACCGCCAGCTGAATATTATGCGCCACCAGATCAGCCAGGGCTTTTTTATCACCCAGCCGTTCCAGTTCCCGGTTGGCCTTGCGGTAAGGTTCTGTCCGGGCAGCAATATCGGCCAGCATACTGGTCGCGTCCACAGGGTATTTGCCCATAGCCGATTCTCCGGACAACATGACTGCATCGGTACCGTCTAAAATGGCATTGGCCACATCGGTGGCTTCTGCCCTGGTAGGACGCCGGTGTTCCGTCATAGACTCCAGCATCTGGGTAGCTGTAATCACTGGCTTACAATAACTGGCTGCTGTGACCATAATCTGTTTCTGAACCACGGCAATTGAAGAAATGGGTATTTCCACCCCAAGGTCTCCCCTGGCTACCATAATGCCGTCTGAGACTTTAAGAATTTCTTCCAGATTATCTAAGGCACCTGAACGTTCAATTTTGGCAATAACAAAAGGTCTAAAGCCCAGGTCGGTGGCCGTCTGTCTTAAATCCAGTATATCTTCCTTATGGGCAACAAAAGACTGGCTTACGGCATCCACACCCTGTTTTAAGGCAAATTCCAGGCAATCCCGGTCATGAGCGGTAAAGGCACTGAAACCCAGATCGATGCCCGGCAGGTTCAGTCCCTTACGGGAACGCAGTTCACCGCCGGAACGGATTTCACAGATTACATCATTACCCTTGATGGATTTAACCTGCAGTGAGATCAGCCCGTCGTTAAGAAACAGTTTATCGCCGGACTTGACCGTCATGGGTAATTCCCTGAAACTCACTGAGACCCGTTTTTCATCACCCACAATAGTATCAGTGGTCAGGACAAAATCATCACCCGTTTTCAGTTCAATGGGTTCAACTTCCAGCTCACCGATACGCATTTTCGGCCCTGGAAGATCCGCCATTATGGCCAGCCGGGTACCGGTTCGCTCTGATGCTTCTCGCAATTTTTTTATGGTTTCACCATGGCTGTCAAAATCACCATGAGAAAAATTAAGCCGGGCCACATTCATTCCAGCCCGTAGCAGGGCATCCATCATTTCAGGAGACTGAGTGGCCGGACCAATGGTACACACAATCTTGGTTTTGTTAGCAGGGTATCGCATGGAGAGGGGCATTCCTTGTGCTGTCGCAGGTAATGAAACGAATACTATTAAAGCATCTTTTATGAGATATATCAAAAGAAACACATTTAATGAAAAGCCATAAGAAACCGACTTATTCCCATGAAATTAAAACCTTTTTTAAGCTATAAAGCACTTTAAATACGACATTAGCATATTCTTAA
>JALVDE010000263.1 GCA_027009375.1 Gammaproteobacteria bacterium | reverse complement strand
TCAGCAAAAATTTTAAATCCGCTTTTTCTTCAGTCAAGTAAAATTTTAAAATATTTTGTATTAACTTAAAGATAAATTCTGTTGCTCTGGCTCTTTCTGAACGCTGAACGCTCAGCGCTGAACGCTCAAAGCTGCTCTATAAATCCCCTTCTTCCTCTCCCCCGTAATCTCAACCGTCAACTTCACCGCCTGCTTCAAAGACAGCTCAGCCATCAGTAAACGCAGAATTCGTTCGGTTTCCGGACTGATTTCTTTTGTCCGGGGTTTGCTGCAGCCCTGGACTACCAGGACGATTTCGCCTTTTTGCTGGTTGGGGTCGGCTTTAACCCAGGCCAGAAGGTTTTCTGCACTGTCATTGCGTATGGTTTCAAAGGTTTTGGTGAGTTCTCTGGCCAGTACTACCACTCGATCGGGGCCTAAGGCCTCACAGAGATCCGTAAGAGAATCGACTATACGATGCGGAGTTTCATAAAACACCATGGTTCGGGTTTCATTCTGATAGCTCTGGTAAAAGTTTTTTCTGGCACCGCTTTTAGAGGGGACAAAACCCTCGAAACAGAACCGGTCAGTCGGCAGGCCCGCGGCAGACAGGGCAGTAATCATGGCCGAAGGGCCGGGGACAGGAACTACCTGAATGCCGGATTCATGGGCCTGCTTCACAAGGTGATAGCCCGGATCACTCACCAGCGGGGTACCGGCATCGGAGATCAGGGCAATGTTTTTGCCCGCTTTTACAGACTGGATCACCTTTTCAGCGGACTGGCGTTCATTATGTTCATGCAATGCTATACAATGCGTGTTAATATCGTGCTGTTTTAACAGATAACCGCTGTGGCGGGTATCTTCAGCCGCAATCAGGTCAACCTGCTGCAGGGTCGAAATTGCTCTGGGTGAGAAGTCCTGGAGATTTCCAATCGGTGTGGCAACAATATATAATCGACCCGAATTTTTACGATTCTCTGTACTATTATTATCAACAAAATAAGAGTCTGTTTCCGCCATTAAATTAACCTGTTAACTATCAATTAGCCATCAATGTCCAGATTATACCAATTTATTTCCTTCGCCGTTGTGATAATTATTCTTGGCCTGAGCGGCTGCGGCGGTGCCCATCCTGTTAAAAAGCCGGGGGGGCATCCAGCTCAGACACAGCCACTGGACAGCAGTACTATTGCTCAAATGAGTGTTAGCCAGAAGCTGAACCATGCTGAACGGTTATTTGAAAACGCCCTGTCCGCTCCGACCGCACAGAAAAACGCTCAACTTTCCAATGCCCTGCTGATCTGCAGCCAGGTACTGACAGCAACAGAATTAACTGAACAACAGCTTGATTATACCCTGCAGCTGACAGCCAAAATTATGTCTCAGCTGGAAAGAGCGGTACTAACCACAGAGCAGAACAATATCTACCTGTTAACTCAGGCTGCCGTCAGCCTGAAAGAATACCAGGCCAAAAGAACCCTGGAATTATTAAATACGGTTAATTTTACCCGGCCAGAGCAACTGCAGACCCTACACAAGCTCAAAGCCATGGCTCTGTTTCAACTGGGACAGAAAACCGATGCCATTAAAGAACTGATTATCCGTCAGCAGTACCTGAGTTCAGAACAACAGAAACTGGACAATCTGAACCTGACCTGGAGCTATGCCAACAGCCTGGTTAGTTATCAAATCGAAAGTTCCGACAAATTAAGCAATAATGAGCGGATTTTTAACGGCTGGCTGGAACTGGCTCGTATTTTTCATGACTCCCGTGATCCTGACACTCTGAATCATGGTATTAACTTCTGGCTGCAGAATTATTCTGGTCACCCGGCTGACAGGACATTTATCCAGCAGATTTTACAGGCCCGGCAAAACTCATTGCTTAATATTCAGCAAATTGCGGTTTTACTGCCCTTACAGGGTAAGCTGGCCAAACCAGCTCAGGCCATCCGGGACGGTATTCTGGCTTCTCACTATCAGTCACCCTTAAGCCACAGCCTGCAAATACAGTTTTATGATACCAGTACCGATCATATCTGGCTAACTTACCAGGAAGCCATTGATAACGGAGCTGACTTTATTATCGGCCCGCTGGCCAAAAGCAACCTGGAAGTACTGGCTGAAGCCCCTGAACTAAACACCCCTACTCTGGCACTAAACAGCCTTGAAAATACTTCTGAGGCTAACCTGCAAGGGGTTAAGAACCTTTACCAGTTTGGCCTGTCACCCGAATCAGAAGCACGCCAGGTGGCCAGAAAAGGACGGCTGGATGGTCACTACTACGCAGCCATTATTGCTCCTGACAGTCACTGGGGTAAACGGATGCAGTCTGCGTTTAAACAGCAATGGGAAAATTCCGGCGGTATTGTGGTAGATTCTGCAGCCTATGATCCTCAGGCCCATGATTTTTCCGCCACTATTAAAAGCCTGCTCAATATCGACCAGAGTGAAGAGCGCAAGAAACAGGTCAGCCGTACCATTGGCCGGAAAGTAGAGTTTACGCCCCGGCGCCGGCAGGACATTGACATGCTGTTTATGGCAGC
The DNA here is from genome assembly GCA_027009375.1 of Gammaproteobacteria bacterium. Taxonomy (GTDB): domain Bacteria; phylum Pseudomonadota; class Gammaproteobacteria; order GRL18; family GRL18; genus JANELJ01. The sequence goes on along the minus strand of JALVDE010000263.1, from coordinate 7,742 downwards.
ATTTCCCAGACAGGCTAAACAGATCCCATTACAGATAATATATCATCATGGCGAAACCATTCCGGTTTATTCCACAGCTCATATTGTCAGCAGCTACCACAGCCCTAAACAGAACATTGATATGGACGGCGTACTGTTTTCTGATATGCCCTTCTTACTGGGTGTCAAACAGGATGCTGTCAGCCTGCTAAGCAGCAATTATCCAAACACTTTGTATAAGCGCCTGTTTGCCATGGGCGCAGACAGTTATCAGATGGCCCCCATGGTTAAATATCTGCAGACCAACCCTGCTGAATCCTATCCCGGTGATACCGGCCAGCTGACGATTAACAACAGCGGTCATATTATCCGCAGTATGCCTTGGGCCACCTTTGAGCAGGGCAATATTATGCTGCTTAATGCAGAATAATATATGGATAAATAACCACTAACTATACATAGCTAAACGGAATTATGCTGAGTTTTATCAGGGACAGAAATAAGAAAGGCCAGGCGGCCGAGGATATAGCCAGTCATTACCTCCAAAAACAGGGACTGCTATCCGTTGACAGTAATTTTTTTTCCCGACGTGGTGAAATTGATCTCATCATGAGGGATAATGACTACCTGGTTTTTATTGAAGTCAGATACCGTAAACAAATAGATTATGGTCATCCACTGGAAACCATTACTTATAGCAAACAGCAGAAAATTCTTAAAACCGTGCAATATTTCCTGTTAAAACATCCCGAATTTAGCAGCCTGCCCTGTCGTATTGATGCCGTTGCAATATCTGGTGGAAAACATCAAGATGAAGAAAATATTGAATGGATTAGAAATGCCATTGAATTCAGCTAAATTTATTGAAGGATATTATTTCCGATGAGCCTGTCCCGGATTGAAACTATTTTTAATACCAGCATTGCCGTTAAACAGGCGGCTCTGGACTGTCTTGCACAGGACATACTTAAAGCCAGCGAGAAAATGGTTCAGTGCCTGCTTAATGAGGGTAAGATCATGGCCTGTGGCAACGGCGGTTCAGCAGCCGATTCCCAGCATTTTACTTCAGAACTGGTTAACCGTTTTGAAGCTGAGCGCCCAGCATTACCGGCCATTGCACTGACTACAGACAGTTCAGCAATTACTTCTATTGCCAATGACTACCAGTACGATGAAGTGTTTACCCGTCAGATCCATGCACTGGGCCGGGAGCCCGATGTATTACTGGCCATCAGTACCAGCGGCCAGTCCAATAGCATCGTACAGGCCATCACCGCGGCTCACGAACGGGAAATGTCGGTTATTGCCTTAACCGGTAAAGACGGCGGACCCGTTGCTCTGGAGCTGGATAATAATGATATAGAATTAAGGGTGCCTTCAGAGCAGACCGCTCGTATTCAGGAAACCCACATTACCATTATTCATGCGCTTTGTGATCAAATTGATTTTCAGCTTTTTGGTGCATAACTTTTGTATATAACTTTATATGCTCAGCTTTAGCGCTAAACACTTTTTCAAGGACAGCAATATGAAACCTTTTTCAACAACCATTGTTTTATTATCAGTATTATTACTTGGCAGCAGCTGGCTGTTATCAGGCTGTACAGCTGCTGTTGTAGGCGGTGCCGTGGCCGGTACATCCGTAGCCCTGGACAAACGCACAACCGGTGATTATGTTGAAGATCAGAATATTAAGACCAAGTTTGCCCATTTGTTCTATGAGGACAAGGATCTCAGTGAACATACCCATATCAATGTCACCAGTTATAACCGTCAGGTTTTAATTACCGGCGAGGTGCTTAACGCCAGTCAACTTCAGAAACTGACTGACATTGCACACCAGATAAAAAATGTACGTCATGTATTTAATGAGGCTGTAGTCGGTATTCCAACCACCATGTCCTCCCGCACTAATGATACCTATATTACCAGTAAAATTAAAACGGCCATCCTTGCCAATATACAGGAACTCGATGGTGCCCAGGTCAAGGTAGTCACTGAAAACGGCGTAGTATTTCTGATGGGACTGCTAACCCGTGAACAGGCAGATAAAGTGACAGAAATAGCCCGAACCACTGATGGCGTCAAAAAAGTGGTCAAACTGTTTGAATACCCTAATCCTAATGATAAGCGTATCTGACCTGTCACCCTGTGAGTACAAGCAAGCTGCAATTTATACAGGCCCTTAAACACAGTTTTTCACCTGAAGACTATCAGGTAGAACCCTCTCAGTGCTGGGCTTACGGCTATGATAACAGCCGCCTGCATGCCCTGCCTGATGCGGTGGTTTTTGCCCGTAATCATCAGCAGATACAACAACTACTAAAACTCTGCCGGGACTTTCAGATCCCTGTTATCAGCCGCGGAACCGGCACCGGTACAACCGGCGCAACCGTACCAGTTCATGGCGGGGTCATCCTGTCATTTGAACATATGAACCGGATCATCCAGGTGGATCCGGACAACCGTTTATTAATTGCCCAGCCCGGTGTGACCAATGATGCCATTCAACAGGCCGCCGCTGAGCACGGTTTTTTCTGGCCTCCAGATCCCACCAGCAGTGCCATCTGCACACTGGGCGGTAATCTGGCCTATAATTCGGCCGGCCCCCGGGCAGTAAAGTACGGCACTACCCGGGACAATACGCTTGGACTGACCCTGATCACAGGCAAAGGTGATACTCTGCATACTGGGGTTAAAACCACTAAAGGCGTAGTCGGTTATGACTTAACTCGCTTAATGATTGGCTCTGAAGGCACTCTGGGGATCATCACTGAGGCTATTTTAAAATTAACGCCATTGCCTGAAACCCGACGCACTCTGCAGATCATCTACAACTCTATGCAGGGTGCGGCTGAAGCGGTTGCCGCTATTATGGCACAGCCCATTATTCCCTGTGCCCTGGAATTTATTGATAAGCAGGCCATTGACATGATCCGTGATTATGCTTCCATTCCTTTACCGGTTAATGCCGGCGCCATGTTAATGGTTGAACTGGATGGCCGCCATAACTCCGTTGACGATGACCTGTCCGCCATAATCAGCACAGCCCGTAATAATGCCTGTCTGGAAATTAAACAGGCCGCTTCACAGGATGAGATTAATGCCTTATGGGAAACCCGTAAAGCCCTGTCACCGGCACTGAGAAAAATTGCTCCTAAAAAGATCAATGAAGATGTGGTAGTCCCGGTTTCCCATATACCTCAGCTTATTGCCGGGCTGGAACAGCTATCAAAAAAATACAGTATTCCCATTGTTAATTTTGGTCATGCCGGCAATGGCAATATCCATGTTAATCTGTTAACCGATCCGGATAATAAAAGCATACAGGATACCGTACTGGAATGTCTGGACGAAGTTTTTGCTCTGGTTTTAAAGCTGGACGGCACACTGTCCGGCGAACATGGTATCGGGCTGGTAAAAAAAGACTATGTAGGCAAGGAACTGGACAAGGTCAGTCTGGATTATATGCAGGCTATAAAGCAGGTTTTTGATCCGGATAATATTTTAAATCCGGGGAAATGTTTTCCGGGTTAGGTTAAGTTACAGAAAAAATAATTACGCGGGCAGGATACCCTCGCTCCCGGGAAGTGTGAAAATCACTTCACCAGTGTCAGGTGTGGTTTGGAACTGTCATCTTTCTGGGGTCTGCCATCAGTAGGTGTTGGCGTATCAGGGCCATCATCTATACCTTCTTCAGGAAACATCATACCACGGCCATTTTCCTTGGAATACAGTGCCAGTGCCGCCATAACCGGAACATTAACATGCATAGGTTTACCGCCAAAGCGGGCATTAAAACTCACACCTTCGTTGGTCAGCTCTAGATCCCGGGTCGCCGTCAGGCTGATATTAAGAATGATTTTGCCATCCTGAACATGTTCAAGCGGCACAATAACCCCTTCTGCATTGGCATCCACCAGCAGATAGGGAGTCTGATCATTATCGATCAGCCAGTCATAAATGGCACGTAATAAATAGGGACGGCTTGGTGTCATTCTGTTTTCTCTTTAACTCCTGATAGTGTCTTTAGAGTATTATTTAAAGTTCAGGAAATCGCTTCCATATCTTCTTCAACTTCTGACAGGCTCTGTTGAAAAGATTCCCTTTCAAATATCCGCTGAGCATACTGCTTAACCGCATTGGCTTCATCGGGCAGTTCAATGCACATTTCGTTTAAACGCCATAAAATAGGCGCAATGGCACAGTCCACCAGGGTAAATTCATCGGACATAAAAAACGGTTTCTGTTCAAATACCGGGGATATAGTGGTTAAACTTTCACGTAATTCCTTACGTTGTTTGACACCCTGCTTATCGGTTTTACCAATTAGTTTTTCTACCAGCGGATCCCAGTCTTTTTTAATACGGATCAACAGCATCTTTAACTTGGCACGGTTAACCGGATCAACCGGCATTAAAGGGGGGTGTGGAAAACGCTCATCCAGGTATTCCATTATCAACTGAGCATCGTATAACACCAGATCACGATCCACCAGAGTCGGAGCCGTATTATAAGGGTTCAGATCAAGCAGATCTTCCGGAAGATTGTCAGGATCCACATTAACAATTTCGTGATTAATGCCTTTTTCTGCCAATACCATTCTTACTCGATGACTCAAAAGATCATTTCCATCAGAAAAAAGGGTCATAATTGATCTTCTATTTGTAAGTTGAGTCATAGTTCCTCCATCGGAATTCATAAACGCAAAAAGGAGGCAATACAGCCTCCTAATTATAGTGACTTCAACCTTCCTGAATTGGGGCAGTAAAGCCCGAATTCAAGAGGGTCTATTGTAAATCGTTGTTAGTGAACATCTTTCCAGTAATCTTTCTTCATTGCATAGGCAAATCCGAATAATACGACCAGGAAGATCAGTACATAAACACCCAGAGATTTACGATAACTCTGATTAGGTTCACCCATATAAGACATATAGGCCACCAGATCATTAATCATGGCATCAAACTCTTCAGGTGTCATAGTACCCTGCTTAACCAGTTCTACACCAGCAACCACTTTTTCACCATCATGGTCTTCAATAATCGGCTTTTTAACACCTTCCTGTTTCCAGAAGATATTAGGCATGCCCACATCTTTGAACACAGTATTATTATGACCAGTGGTTTTAGAAGGGTCGGCATAGAAACCTTTCAGATAACTGTATAACCAGTCAACACCTCGGGAACGGGCGACCAGAGATAAATCCGGTGGCACCGCACCAAAAGCCTGTTTAGCATATTCCGGTGTCATCACTGCAGTCATGGTACTGCCGAACTTGGTGCCCAGATGATTGAGGTTACCCATCACCTGTTCTTCGGTCATGCCCAGGTCAGTGGCGACCCGGTTAAAACGAACATATTTGGCAGAGTGACAGCTCAGGCAATAGTCAGTAAAGACCTTAACACCGCGCTGCAGTGAAGCTTTATCATCAACATTGATGTTGGCTTTTTCCAGATGCTCTCCGCCACTGGCCAATACCAGACCAGTACTTGTCATTGCTACAAAAGTTAGCAGAATCAGGATTATCTTTTTCATTTCATTGTCACCCTTTCTGGAACTGGTTTATTTGTTTCCATCTTCGTGTAGAAAGGCATCAACAGGAAGAAGGCAAAATAGTAAATGGTACAGATTTGCGCCACCAGAGTACGCATATCAGTAGGTGCTTTGGTACCTAAATAACCCAGAGTAATAAATGCAACTACAAATAATGCCACCAGAATCTTGTACCAGCCAGCACGATAACGGATGGATTTAACAGGGTTACGATCCAGCCATGGCAGGAAGAACAACACGACAATTGCTGCGCCCATGGCTATTACACCAGGGAAAGCTGAACCGGCAATACTTGGAACCGCACGCAGTATCGAGTAATACGGGGTGAAGTACCAGACCGGTGCAATATGTTCAGGTGTCTTCAATGGGTTAGCAGGCTCAAAGTTAGCATGCTCCAGGAAGTAGCCGAACATTTCCGGAATAAAGAATACCACTCCGGCAAAGAACATCAGGAATACCACAACACCAACAATATCTTTTACAGAATAATAAGGGTGGAATGGAATGCCGTCTCTGGGGATACCATTTTCATCTTTATTTTTCTTGATTTCAACACCATCAGGGTTATTGGAACCTACTTCGTGCAGGGCAATAATATGCGCCACAATCAGGCCAATCAGAATCAGCGGAATAGCAATAATGTGTAAGGAGAAGAAACGGTTCAGGGTTGCATCACCAATTACAAAGTCACCACGAACCCAGATACCCAGATCTTCACCAACAAAGGGGATTGCACTGACCAGATTAATAATGACCTGTGCACCCCAGAAGGACATCTGACCCCAGGGTAACAGGTAGCCCATAAAGCCTTCAGCCATCAGAGCCAGGAAAATCAGTACACCAAAGATCCATACCAGTTCACGGGGCTTCTTATAAGAACCATAAATCAGGCCACGGAACATGTGCAGGTAAACCACAATAAAGAATGCCGATGCACCCGTTGAATGGAAATAGCGGATTAGCCAGCCCCACTCCACATCGCGCATAATATTCATTTCTACTGACTGGAATGCCAGTGCCGTATCCGGCTTGTAGAACATGGCCAGGAAAATCCCGGAAAGCACCTGGATAACCAGTACCATAATGGCCAGTGAGCCGAAAAAGTACCAGAAGTTAAAGTTTTTAGGTGCATAGTATTTTGACAGATGCTCTTCCCACATCTTTGTCAGAGGGAAACGGGCATCAACCCATCCCATTAAATCATTGACTCTTTGTCCCATTATGCATTACTCCCGTCTTGACCTATCAGGATCACTGTATCGCTCTTGAAATAATATGGCATGATTGGCAGGTTCTTTGGAGCCGGCATGGATTTGCGAACCCGACCGGCAAGGTCATAAATAGAACCATGGCAGGGGCAGAAATAGCCGCCTTTCCAGTCATGCCCCAGGGAACCAGCAAACGGGTTATTTAAGTCGGGCACATATTTCGGTGCACAACCCAGGTGAGTACACACCCCTTCCATAACAATAACTTTACGGTGACTGTCATAAGAACGGGTTGGGTTCTTACAATAGTCAGGCTGGGTAGACATTTCGGAATCCGGATCAGCAAGTTTCTCAGTATCTGTTTCCAGTACCTTGATATTCTCGTCTGTTCTGTTTAAAACGTAAACCGGCTTACCTCGCCACTCTACCGTGATCATTTGCCCTTCTTCAATTTTGCTGATGTCAACCTGCACTGGAGCACCGGCCGCTAAAGCTTTAGCGCTGGGTTTCCAGGATTTGATGAAGGGTACAGCTACAAAACCGGCACCAATGGCACCCACCACCGTAGTGGAGGCAACCAGAAAGCGACGTTTGCTATTATTTACAGCGTCTGTACTCATTAACTTAACTCCCAAATTTAAGAAATTTTCCCACCCGAAATAACTTCAGTTTTTTATAAATAATTTTGTAAAAAACCTTAATAATTAGTAAGGATTTCTTAATTCGATACCAAAAAAATTTGCAACATTTTCTTAAAAGATGAGCATAATATCAAGTACAATTTCATTATTTACTAATTAACCTGATATTTATCATAAACGTGTCGGTAAAATACCGGAATTTTCAAGAATTTAAATTTTAATTGCTGTTTCTTAATTGTCCTGATTTCACCTGAATTGTTGCATTTTGCAATAGCTGAAAAATCACTATTTGAAGTCAATTTCAAGCTAAAAAACGACTCCGGAAACTTTACAGGAAAACGTTAAACCGGATTATATT
>JALVDE010000262.1 GCA_027009375.1 Gammaproteobacteria bacterium | reverse complement strand
AGCACCTGATCCAGTTTGTCAGCAGCGCCCTGCTCTCTGAGCTGATTTTCCATATTAGTCAACATACCGCCGGGTACCTGAGCCACCAGGATTCTGGAATCAATGCCTTTTAATGAACCTTCAAAACGATGGTATTTTTTCCTGACATCCCGGAAATAAGCGGCAATTTTTTCCAGTTTAAGCAGATCCAGACCTGTGTCACCTGGCTGATCCTGCATAATAGCCACCACAGATTCAGTAGCCGAGTGCCCATAAGTCGCACTCATGGATGATATGGAGGTATCCACATTATCCACTCCGGCTTCAATTGCCTTAATAATGCTCGCCGTCGATAATCCGGTCGTGGCATGGCAGTGCAGATGTACCGGAATGTCCAGCACCTTTTTCAAACCTGTAACCAGTTCATAAGCCGTGTAAGGCTTTAACAAACCGGCCATATCCTTAATACAGATGGAATGAGCCCCCATATCCTGTAAACGCTGTGCCAGATCCAGCCACAGCTCAATAGTATGCACCGGACTGGTGGTATAGGACATGGCCGCCTGGGCATGTTTACCCAGAGCCACGACGGATCTGATGGCCGTGGTAAAGTTTCGCGGATCATTCATGGCATCAAAAACCCGGAACACATCAATACCATTAACCGCAGCCCGATCCACAAATTTTTCGACCACATCGTCCGCATAATGACGATAACCCAGAATATTCTGCCCCCTGAATAACATCTGTTGAGGGGTTTTAGGCATCACTTCCTTTATTTTTCTGATCCGCTCCCAGGGATCTTCACCCAGGTAACGGATACAGGCATCAAAGGTGGCTCCGCCCCAGGATTCTATTGACCAGTAACCAATCTCGTCCAGTTGTTCAGCAACAGGCAGCATATCATCCAGGCGCATACGGGTCGCCAGTAACGACTGATGGGCATCCCGGAAAACCAGTTCAGTAATTCCTAACGGTTTTCCGGATATGCTTTCTGATTGAGCCCCGTGTGATTCTGACATATTATTTCCTGCTCCTGGAACGGTATTTATGGATAGCCGCACTGGCAATAGCCGTTAATAACTCAGGCGGCATATCAGACGCTGAAGCGGCTTTGTTTTCAGCCTTTCCTGCAGACATAGCAGTACCCGCCTCTGTAGTATTAACTGCAGAGGAAGAGTCTTCCAGACGATTAATAAGCCATGACATTAATGTCGTGGCTATAATAAGTAGAATAAGAAACGCAAAAACTGTTCCCATCCCTGTTAATGCCAGTTCCAGTCCTAAATACATATTACTACCTTATGTTATATTCTAATGAATACTTAAAGCATTCAACTCCGGCTTTAACTGACTATAGAGCATCTGCATTGAACCTTCAATATCTGTATCTTCAGGCCAGCGTCCTGCTGCTTCAAGGGTATAGCGCATACTGATAAAATTGGCCTGGTACAGCATCTGCCCCAGAGCTGTTTCTGGATCGCCTGCATCATTAACCTGATCTATAATAGCCTGAATAACCACTGGATTTACTTCCCAGCTTTGAGCAACTAATACAGACAGGCGTTTAGACAAACTGAGCAGCTGTTCTTTAAAAAACACTGAACGGGGAGCATCACTAAAATCATCCACTGAATTCATGGTCTGAATCACCAGAGTCATGCCCAGATTATGTAATAAACCAGACAAATAAGCTTCAAAAGGTTCCTGATTTTTCAGTTGTGCAATTAACTCGCAGACAGATGCGGTTTTAACAGAATGTTCCCATATTTTAGTGCCAGAATGTTTAAGAAAATACCCTCCCTCAAACAACATAATGGGTTTTAAAGCCGTTCTCATTATCACTTTTCTAACTTCAAGCAAACCCAGCTGAATCAGAACATGTTCCAGCTTGTCTTCGCTGGCATGCAAATTAAAGCGTGAGCTATTAGCCAGTTTCAGTACTTCAAGCAATAACACGGGATCTCGGGAAATTAATGAGGCTATTTCTTTCCAGCTATAATTATTTGTTCTTAAAAGGTGTAAAAGTTTGGGGATAATGTCAGGAAGACGAGGAATATGTGTGGCAAGTTTTTGATGATTTTCCTGAAAATAATTTTCAAGTGAGTACAGAATTTTCTGTTCAAAAGGATTTAATTCTATTTCCAATAAGCTATTAACACCAATAAAGTACTGGTAATAAGCCTGCTCCAGATCATGGTACACACAATTATCCGGCCAGTTTACAGACTGTGTCGGAAATGCCTGTTTGATATGGGCCGTCTCCAGATGCCGATTTGTATCTGAATAACTGGTTTTATTATCAGAAACAAAAAATGATTTAAGTAGCTTGAACAGGGACATAGAATTTCAGTGACTACACTCCACCACTGTGTACCACTTCATAATAAATTTTTTCCAGCTCATTTTTATGCTCCGTTTCTTCCTGGGCAAGGAAAGTAAAAACATCTTTTAACGGACCTTCCGGAGCACTTTCGGCCAGAGCATGATATTGATCCATGGCCGCCTGCTCCCGTCCCAGAGCATATTGCAGAATACTTTGATCGTCCGGGTTATCCCCCAGATCCGGCAACTGAATACAGTCAGAAAAACGTTTATTACTGGGCGGCAGGTTAATTTCCTGCTTGATCTGCTTTTCAACTTCCGGATCATTAGCCAGTTTGGTAAACAGATCATAATGCGCCTGCTCTTCCACCACCAGCTCCTCTACCAGATAACGAATACGCTTACTGACCTTAGGCGCCAGCGCCGCATAAAAATCCCTGGCCGTCCGTTCAAACTCCGTAGCCACTTTAAGAACGTCCTGCAAAGTTGAAC
>JALVDE010000261.1 GCA_027009375.1 Gammaproteobacteria bacterium | reverse complement strand
TCAGCGTTCAGCGTTCAGCGTTCAGCGTTCAGCGTTCAGCGTTCAGAAAATTATAAAGAGTAAAGGTGAAAAGTAAATGTTGATTGTTATTTCGCCGGCTAAGAAGCTGGATTTTGAGAGTTTGCCGCAGACGGATGAATATACTATGCCGGACTGTCTTGAGGAGGCCGGTGAGCTGATTGAGACTTTAAAGCCTTATTCTCCCAAAGAGCTGGAAAAACTAATGCATCTGAGTAAGAACCTGGCTCAGTTAAATTATGATCGTTATCATGACTGGCATATTCCCTTTACCCCGCAAAATGCCAAGCAGGCCTTACTGACCTTTAAAGGGGATGTATATGCCGGTATGAATGTGGAAAGTTTCTCAGAAGAGGATCTACTGTTTACCCAGGATCATCTGCGGATCCTGTCCGGCCTTTATGGTCTGCTCAGACCGCTGGATCTAATGCAGCCATATCGCCTGGAAATGGGTACCCGTCTGGAAAATCCCCGGGGTAAAAACCTGTACGAATTCTGGGGCAGCCGGATCACTGAACGGCTTAATAAACAACTGGCAGACATTAACTCAGACACGCTGATAAATCTTGCCTCCAATGAATACTATAAAGCCGTTAAAGCTAAAGAGATCCAGGGCAATATTATCACTCCGGTGTTTAAGGAGAAAAAGGATGATAGCTATAAAGTGATTGGGATCTACGCCAAAAAAGCCCGAGGCATGATGAGCGCTTATATTCTCAAAAACCGTCTGCAAAACCCTGATGACATCAAAGCTTTTAATGAAGCCGGTTATGAATATAACGAAACCTTATCTGATAACAATAACTGGGTATTTTCCAGAGATAGAAATTAATAATTAAAACGTATCTATTCGGTGTGACCTGACCGTGACTGTCAGCAAAGTGGAAATTATTAAAATATAAACTAAACTTGTATTTATATTAATTACAATATCTTATAAGTCAATACAAATGCCTGACCCCCTTAGTCCCGGCCCGTTATTGGTTGCTCAGGATTATACTATAACGCTACTCTCAACAGTGGTTTCTGCTTAATGATGTTATGAATAAGCCCAAACTTCTTTTCCTGCTGATGAGTTCTGTTTATTCTGACCAGCTTGCTGCAGAAGATATCGTTGCGGCTGATTCCTTACTTAATATGAGTATTGAGGAACTCACCCAGGTTAAAGTCATTATTGCCACCGGAATGGAGCAGACGAAAAGTGATGCCCCGGCTACGGTTACCCTGATCACAGAAGACGATATTAAAAAAACCGGGGCAACCAACCTGGCAGATATTCTGCAGACCGTTCCTGGTGTGCATATTCAACGCAGTGCTTTTGGTTTTCGGCCTGAAGTACGCATTCGCGGTGCCGCCAGTACTCAGACCCTGCTTATGATAAACGGCAATCCCATACGGGATCTGGTGTGGAATTTCGGTATATTCTGGAAAGGTATGCCCGCTTCTGCCATTGAGCGGGTAGAAGTAATCCGTGGTCCGGGCTCTGCCCTGTACGGCGCTGATGCCAGTGCCGGGGTGATTAATGTAATCACCAAAACTGCTGGTAAAATCACTCAGAATGAAGCGGGTGTAAGAGCCGGCAGTTTTGACACCCAGGAAGGCTTTATCCAGTACGGTGATCAATGGAATGATTTTGATGTGGCTTTTACGGCTGATTATTCTACTACCGATGGTCATGACCCGGATATTAAAAATTTTGGCAATGTCCGCTATGGTTATGACAACCAGGATCTTCGTTTTTCCCTGACGAATAAACACTGGCAGTTTCTGGCCAATTATATGCGCCACGACAATCTGGACACACAGATCACTGGAGCCGGCTTTTATGATCCCGTCACTTCCGCTGATGATGAACGTTATGACCTGGATTTAATCTACTCGGATACTCAATTCAGTGAAAACTGGGGAATTAAAGCCAAACTGCATTATCAGGATCTGGACTATGATTCTAATAAGGGGTTCAGGGAAACGCCGCCTGACGCTACATTCCCGAACGGTCGAACCAATCAGATGAGTTCATCGGAACGCCAGGCCCGTTTTGACTTTACGGCCAATTATAGCGGCTTTAATGAGCATACCATTACCCTGGGCAGCGGTTATAACTGGCAGGATATTTATCAGGTTGACCAGATTGTAAACTACGACGGCAATACCTATATACCGCCAACGAATATTGCCGGCACTCCCGGTGCCTTTGCTCCGGAAAAAAGCCGTGAGCTCCGCTATGCACTCATTCAGGATATCTGGACACTGGCACCCGACTGGGAATTAACCTCTGGTCTGCGTTATGACCATTACAGCGATTTTGGAGATACGTTTAATCCCCGTATTGCCTTAGTCTGGCAAACCACCGATACACTGACCACCAAGTTTTTATACGGTCAGGCATTCAGGGCTCCAAACTTTCAGGAACTTTATGCCATAACCAGTCGTTCTACAGGCAACTCCAGCCTGGATCCGGAAGAAACCGAAACCATAGAGCTGGCTGTTTCCTGGCAAATCAATCAGCAGGCTCAATTAAATGCCAATCTTTTTGAATACACCATTGATGACTTTATTCGCAGAGACAGCAACCGAAAATATCAGAACAGCGGCAGGCACAAAACCACCGGGGTAGAAATCGAGAGTCAATGGCAGCTGAATAATAAACTGGCCTTTTCGGGTAATTACACCTGGAGAGATCCGGAACATAATGATTACCGGGTTTCAGAAGAACCCGAACAATCGGCCTATTTACGTACAGACTGGCGATTTCTGCCCGGCTGGAACTGGGATATACAGCTTAACTGGATTGCGGACAGAGAGCGAGCTGAAAATGACAGCCGCAAAAATATAAGCGACTATACGATTACTGATACCACCTTCCGTTATAGCGGTTTAAAAAACTGGGAATTTGCGGCTTCTATTCGCAATATCTTTGATGAAAATGCCAAAGATCAGGCTAATATCAGGGATAATATTAGTGGAGCCAAAATGGATTTACCCCTGCCCGGGCGCAATGCCTGGGCAGAAATTCGCTACAGGTTCTAGCTCCTGAAATACACAGACCGCTTCATTCAAAAACCGTATACCTGTTTTTACCTGTCTTTTTAGACTGATACAAAGCCTGATCGGCATTTTTATATAACTGCTCTGTACTGTCACAATTGTTATCCATACTAATGGCAATACCCAGACTGATGGTTACTATCCCCCGCGCAGAAGAATAATGAGGGATTTCCTGTTTTTCTACTGCTTTGCGGATCTGTTCGGCAATTTGCATCACCCCTTCCCGGTCAGTATCCGGCAGCAGTACCACAAATTCTTCTCCACCCAGACGTGCTACCATATCCCCTGGCCGTTTAATGGTGTTTCTAATAGTGCTTGCAATCGTGACAAGACAGTCATCCCCCTGCTTATGACCATAAGTATCATTAAATAATTTAAAATTATCGATATCAATCATAATAAAGGCCAGGGGCTTCCGGTTTCTCAGGCTGCGACGCCATTCCTTGTGAAAAAATTCGTCAAAACGGCGGCGGTTAGAGAGTTTGGTCAGCGAATCGTGATAGGACAGATCTTTTAACTTTTCTTCCCTGTTTTTATGTATGGATATGTCATGAAAAATCGCCAGATAGCGCGGTTCATCGGCCGGCAGAGTGATCAGGGAAAAATCCACCGGAAATTCACAGCCGTCCTTACGCTTCACCAGAATAGAGGAGAATTGCTTTTCCTCTATTCTGCCTGGCTCCAGTAAACATTGTTTATACTCACCGGCAAAAGGTTCTGCCAGCAACTGTAAAAGATTCATACCTTCAAGTTCTGTAATATTATAATCAAACAGTTGACTGACCGCCGGATTAACAAATTCGATATTACCCTGAGCATCGACCTCCAGAATAGCATTATCAATATGACTGACAATCTTTTCCAGTCGATCGGCCTGCTGCTGATACTTCTGCAACACGGTTTTCAGTTCAGTTTCAGAATGAGACAGCTGTTTATTAAGCTGCTGTACACTGATCAGACTTTTAATTCGGGCATAGACTTCTTCTTCATGAAAGGGCTTATTGATATAGTCCGCACCACCGACAGAGAACCCCATTAAGACATCCTCAATTTCTGATTTGGCCGATATAAACACCACCGGAATATTACGGGTCTGTTCCTGAGACTTGAGGATCTGGCAGGTTTCATAGCCATTCATATCCGGCATCATAATATCCAGCAGGATCAGATCCGGCAGCAGATGAGTAGCAATTTTAATTCCCCGCTGGCCATCATTGGCGGCCAGAATCTGGTAGCCTTTTAACTGCAGCATTTCAGTCAGCAGACTGATATTTGCCGGCGTATCATCAACAATAAGTATTTTAGTGTCCTGATTGTCAGTTAACAGTTCAGTCATTCACAATACTCTTTACATAAACCAGGATACCATCCAGATCGGCCGCATTAATTAACTGCTCCAGATGTGATGCGGCAATCGTTCCAGCTTCACCAAAAATATTCTGCTGCCTTAAGTGTTTTATCAGTTCACCCAGACGGGTTAACTGACCATACTCAGCCGCCTGTAATAAATCATCAACAAAACTGTCCTTAAGATCCAGTTTAACGGTTGGATCCGACTCCACCTGAACTTTTACCATCGTATTATTCTGTTCATTGTCCACCTTCCCGGACATATTCTTTTCTTCCAGTACATCCCCTATTAGTTCCTTAATAGCAAAGAATATACTCTCAAAATGGAAAGGCTTGGAGATAAACAGATCATAACCCATGGCCATATAATGCTCCGATTTGTGCTGCAGGGTAGAGGCTGACACCGCCACACATTTCAACTGTGCAGAAGAAAACTGCCGACGGATATGTTTAATGGTTTGCACACCATCCATAACCGGCATACGAATGTCCATAAACACAATATCCGGCAGCTGCTGTGCTATTTTCTGCAGGGCTTCTTTACCGTGGCTGGCCGAAACCACATTAAAACCAATCCCCTCAAGAAGCTTTCCCAGCAACTCAGTATTATCCTTTACATCATCCACCACCAGTGCTGTCAGCTTTTTAGTGGTTTTAAGTGAGTACTGATTGTTAAGGCTGATGGGTTCCGCCGCAATAAACTGATCACTGGCTGAGGGTAGTTCAATTTCAAAATAAAAACAGGCACCCTGTTCCCGATCCATTTCTACGTTTAACTGGCCGCCGAATAAATCTATATATTGCCTGGATATGCTCAGTCCAAGGCCGGTTCCGCCTTTAAGCTCACCCTGCTTACCCTGCTGGAAAGCTTCAAAAATCTGCTCTTTAGCATATTCATCAATACCTGGCCCAGTATCTTCAACACTGAAGCGATAGCGATTATCAGCGGTTTGCTCTATGCCAAAATGAATTTCCCCCTGGTCAGTAAACTTAATGGCATTGGAAATCAGGTTAATTAACACCTGGCGAAGTTTACCCGGATCACCGTTCACCAGCACAGGTTTATCGGTAAAACACTCCATCCTCCAGTCCAGCTGTTTCTGACGACAGCGTATTTTGAACATATTCTCAACACTATGCAGCAGCTCCTGCAGATCAAAATCCGTTTTTACCATATCCAGGGATCCGGCTTCAATTTTTGACAGTTCGAGAATATCATCAATTAATGACAGCAGATGATTGCCGCTCTTATTAATAATACTGATCTGACGACTCTGATCCTTATCCAGACTGGATTGCTGTAATAATTGTGAATAACCCAAAATGGCATTCATAGGCGTGCGGATTTCATGTGACATATTGGCCAGAAAAATACTCTTGGTCCGGTTGGCTGCCAGGGCTCGGTCTCTGGCTATCTGCAGTTGCCGGGTACGCTCCTCTACCCTTTTTTCCAGTTCTTTCTGATAATTACGGGTTAACTGGTCCTGGTATTCCAGCTTTTCCAGCATTTCATTAAAACCGTCAATTAATTCTCCTACTTCATCATCATAGTAACTTTTAAGGCGATAACTATAGTCCTGTTCCCTGGATACATGGTGCATGGAGTTAAGCAGCTGCAAAATCGGATCGGTAAAAATCTTCTGTGCACGATAAGCAATAAGCAGGGTAATCAACAGGGAAAACAGAATCATCAGGATAATAGTATAAAGATATTCTTTTACCCGCTGCCAGTAGACATCCCGATCCGTTTCAATATGTATATAGCCCAGCAGACTATCATCACTATCCAGAATGATCCGCTGGATAATATGCAACTGGCTGGTTTTTTCCAGATACGCCT
The DNA here is from genome assembly GCA_027009375.1 of Gammaproteobacteria bacterium. GTDB lineage: Bacteria > Pseudomonadota > Gammaproteobacteria > GRL18 > GRL18 > JANELJ01. The sequence goes on along the minus strand of JALVDE010000261.1, from coordinate 4,059 downwards.
GTGAGCGGTCACCTAATAAGGTCAGCATCGCCTGTTTTTGAAAATCATTTTCATTGTCTTGCTGATCACGGTAGTACATAGCCAGAATATTTCCGTTAGCTTCCAGCAAATGGGCACTGATTATATGTGGTTTGGCCTGTAATGCAGTCAGATTTTCCCTGGCGGTACGGGCATCATAAAATAGAATAGCTCCTGAACTGCTTTTACCCACCAGATCAGCCAGAGTACTCAGATCTTCCTTCATTTTGCTTCTCAGGCTGTCCAGTTCACTGCTCATAAAAACCGCCATACTGGATAACAGCATAAAGCTACTGATACTCAGAATAATCAGCACCAGTTTTTTCTGAATGGATAAGGAGGCAAATGAAAACCATTTTCCGGGCTGCTTAGTCATCTCGGCCCTCCTGTACCTTGTCCACCTCTTTATCTGTCTCAGCTTTTGTTTCCGTCTCAACGATAGTGGCCAGGGTAAGGATCCTTGAACTGATCCTTAAACCTGCATTACGGATAGCCTGCAGATTAATTTCCAGACTCAGGGTATATTCATCATTCAGAAACAGACGGATGTGGCCGTTTTTATGCGCAAAACCCGGCAGTTCACTCACTGTCAGAACCGGATAAGTCTGCAGGTAGGACAGTATATGCTGCAGGTCTTTTTCTTCTGAACGACTGATAAACACCAGCTGACATTCAGCGGCTTCATCCAGAGAGACCCGACGTTTAATCAATAGCGGATGACCGTTGATTTTTTTATTTTTGATACTGTTTAAGGCCAGTCCAAAAGAATCATCCCCCATAAGACAAAGTTTAAAGGGATCGGTGGGTGATTTAAAGGTACCCTCCGGCCATGAGAAAGCCGGGCAAAATTATATAAAAAGGCAGATTTAACCAGGTATTCTTTGGCCTGCAGGTTTTCTCCCGCCCAGACATGGGCGCAGCTGAATAAAACAAGTATCAGACTGCTATAGCCGATATTGCGAAGTGAACTATTTCGAAGTGAACTATAGACAGATAAAAAGTAGTGAAAGATCAATACGATACTAGGCATATTTAAAATTTATTATATTGGTACCGTATTTTGAATAATTCGGAAAATTTCCCGCAGAAAAATAAAATATTATGACGCTTTAAGTATAGAAAATATCCTCATAAATTCAACTGCAAAGCCGTTTTTGTTTAAGATCCCGTTCACGTAACAGCTTAAAATTTTTTTCTTAAATTCATTTTATCTCCATCTCGGATCATATGAATTCGACTTAAAAACGACTGCCCCAGTAACACATAGGTAGGAAAACTGCCCTCCAGAACCATGGCGTTCACATTGTACAGATGAATATGGCCAATGGTTACTTTATTCAGACTGACCTGATAAGCCTTAACCAGACCCGATGCCGTCTGAACCACTTTCTGATTACCCTTTTTATAATTAATTCCGGCCTGTCTGGCGGTTCTGGAATTTAATGCAATACTGGTTGCCCCGGTATCAATAAGAAAATGAACCGATGCATTATTAATTTTACCCTGGTAGCGAAACATATTATCCCTGTCTTTCCAGATAACCAGAGTTTTTCCGGGATCCTGTTTTTTAAACGAGGTATTAATTTCAGAACCCAGCGGATACCTGAGTCGTGCTCCCTGTACTTCCAGCACAGCAAAATCACTGTCAGCACTGATCAGCTTAATCCCGTTAAAAGTCTGACCTTTGCTGATCAGCTTCTGACTGCCGTCAACGGATATCATGGCTTTATCCGTAAACAATGCCATAACTTTTATTTTCTGTGCTGTTTTTTGTTCTGCCAAAGCTGTTGAAGCCAGAGACAGTAAAAATAACAGACACAATAAATGTATCAGGAAAACAGGTTTTGTTTTAGGCACTAATTTTAGAATAATCATAAATTTACAATAATATACAGCACAATCCAGGCATAAACTCCGGCCAGGACATCATCAATCATAATGCCAAACCCACCCTCAACTTTCTGATCCAGCCAGCGGATGGGCCAGGGTTTAACAATATCAAAAAAACGAAACAGCACAAAACCCAGCACCAGCCACTGCCATTGCAGCGGGATTAAAAATAGAGTGATCCAGAAACCGACAAATTCATCCCAGACTATTCCGGAAAAATCATGCACCTGTAAATCATCCGAGGTTTTCTGGCAAATGCTGATCCCAATCCAGAATGCCGCCAGGGTGATTAAAGCATAAACAATCCAGGGCAACTGCACCATTAATAAATACAGAGGAATAGCGGCCAGAGTACCGAAAGTCCCCGGTGCAAACCGGGCCAGACCGGAACCGAAACCAAAAGCCAGAAAATGCCAGGGATTTGACCAGACCTGATGCCTGGAGCGTATTTCATCCTTATTCAAAGTGATTATAACCTCCGTTTCGGGGCCAGAATAACTCACCGGAGCTGTTTAGAAGGCGTAGTTCATGAGTATCGGTTATTACCCCAATTGCTGTGAACTGGGGCGCAATATTCTTTAACTGCTGCCATTTTTCAGGATCCAGCGTAAAACACAATTGATAATCATCACCCCCGGTCAACGCTCTTTCCCAGGCCTGTTCCAGTTCCAGGCACTGTAATGATTCTGCCAGCGGCAATTGTTCCAGAAATACATTAGCCCCCACGGCACCGGCCTTTAGAATATGCCCCAGATCGGACAACAGTCCGTCAGACAGATCCAGTACCGCATGTGCATAATCCCTGAGCAGCAACCCTTCCTTAATTTTAGGTGATGGGTAATTTAAAGCAAGCAGGGCTGTCTGCTGCTGTTTCTCTGATAAACATTGGTATGTTTTATGGTTTTGCCCCAGAGCAATATCCAGCCCGATACTGGCAGCACCAAGTTCACCGGTAAGCGCAATAATATCCCCGGCACGGGCACCGGAGCGCAGCAAAGCCCTGCCCTGAGGAACATACCCCGCCACCTGGATAGTAATAGCCAGCTTACCCCGGGTAGTGTCCCCGCCGATTAAGGTAATATTATATTCTTCAGCCAGCTTAAACAAAGCGCTGGAAAAAGACGCCAGCCAGCTCTCATCGGCTTCCGGCAAGGTTAAGGCCAGAGTAAACCAGGCCGGTTCAGCCCCCATAGCCGCCAGATCACTTAGATTGACAGCCAACGCCTTATGAGCAACGGCCTCGGGTGAGGTTTGTTCAGGAAAATGGACACCGCTGATTAAGGTATCAATAGATATCACTAACTGTTGGTTATCCGGGGGGTTTATAATGGCACAGTCATCACCAATACCCAGGGCAATATCTGAATGGCCTTGCCGCTCAGATAAAGATCGGGCCGGATCAGTAAAGAATGTCTGGATTATATTAAATTCAGAACCGGGCATTGATGTCTCATCATTTGAAAGCCTACCCGTTATTTTTTTCTGGGCTTTTTGCTGCGCGGCGCATTCACCTCTGCAGTCCGCAGCTTAGCCGCCACCTTATCCAGAATACCATTAATAAATTTATGTCCGTCTTCCGCACCAAATATCTTTGCACTTTCAACAGATTCATTAATAACTACCCGGTAAGGCACATCCCGTCGTTCTTCAAGCTCATAAGTACCAATCAGCAAAATGGCCTGTTCCACCGGATCGACTTCAGCAAAAGGACGGGCCAGGTGAGATTCCATATGATCCACCAGCGCCATTTTGTGTGCTGTCACAAAATGTAGAATTTCATGAAAATAATCCATATCCGCATCCTCCATATCATGTTCACTGACAAAGTGGACTTCTATATCGGACACATTCTGCTGGGTCAATAACCAGGAATACAAGGCCTGTACGGCAAACTGTCTGGATTTAGAGCGATTTTTCAAAAGTATTTCCTGTTGGTGAAGCGTTAATTAAACACTTCAGGCAAAGTTTTTAAACAGATTAACCATTTCAATAGCGGACAGAGTAGCTTCCACACCTTTATTGCCCGCCTTGGTACCGGAACGTTCAATAGCCTGTTCAATAGTATCCACAGTCAGCACCCCAAAGGCAACCGGAATATCATATTCCATAGACACCTGCGCCAGCCCCTTGGAGTTTTCATTCGCCACAAAG
>JALVDE010000260.1 GCA_027009375.1 Gammaproteobacteria bacterium | reverse complement strand
TCATAGTACATTACAATTCTTATTTGCGCCCTTAGCTCAGCTGGATAGAGCGCGGCCCTCCGGAGGCCGAGGCCAGAGGTTCGAATCCTCTAGGGCGCGCCATTTTCTTATATTTCAATGCTTTAAAATTGCAATAATCCGTCTGTTTTATGCTTTGACAGCAACCCCGAAAAAATAAAGGTCAAACCTTCACCCATAACAGGGCAAAAGTCATGACCATTACCCTGCAACAACAACAAAATAACATTTTTAACCTGTGCCCAAACTGTGCCCATATCGAGCCTTTAAATTTGATATATATATGAAATACAACTATTCCAGGCCAGCCGCAGTTACATACCGATCACGCTGCTTGCGGATACCTGACAGAATGGATTTAGCGATAGTGTCAGGGAAGCCGATCGGGATTTGTCGCTCAACATTTGCAATGGCATTATCAACCGATGCCATCATGTCAGCTACTATTGTTCGTGCTGTCTTTTCATTAAATCCCACCTGATTGGCGGTGCTTATAAAATGTCGTGGCTGGATCTTATACCAGTGATAATGACGATTTTTTCCGCTCTGCGCCATGGCCATTTTAATTTTCCTTGCTTCTAACTGCCTGTTCGCCAATAATGGATATGCCGACATAATGTCGTACATTGGTGTCAATCTATATCGACCTTCCGGCTCTATAAATACACTAAAATTCTTTGCATGACCATCAATGGCAGCCAATAACCAGAACAATACCTGACTCTTGAAGAAAAGCTCACGATCATGCTTTGAATCTCGTGATTGCATTAAAAATCGCATAATGGCTCCAATTCCTGGACCTCCGTCACTTTCATATTTAATATTGGGCGATACACCAAGGGCCTGACACATATCTTCCTGGGGCAAACGCATAATCCAGCCGTTACCCGGACGACGATCAAAGCGCTCAACGACAAGCGCCTTTGCTCCATTGAACTCAGTCACTTCTGCCTGACATACCGGCAAACCAAAAGCCTCGGTAATTTTTAAGCACAGCCATTCATTTTCACAGCTCTCACTTAAATCCATACCAGAATGCTCAATTTTACCAATCGGTAACTTGAATATATGTGTTGTCGGTGTCGTACCCAACGGGCGATACCAGGCATTATCTTTCCATAGCAGAGCTGTTTTTTCCTGAGCACCTGCAATCGAGATACGAAACGCCTCTCCCTCCTCTTCCGTCATACCGAGAGGTGCGGCTCGGTAATTTTTTAATATTTTTGCAATTTGTGCGTCATTGAGCGGCTCACCGTCAATGCGCCTGACATCTCTGGGTGCTTCTTCCTCCGAAACGATTTGTATCGCTCCAACACAATCCATACCAATAGCAGCGAGCAGATCAAAAGGGTGTGAAGTGGGTGCTTTGAAACGAGCCTGAATACGATCCCGAACCTGTTTGTTATCCGGTAATAAATTATCAAAGTAGTTAAAGACAGTCTCACCTGTGTAAGCCTGATGCCGTAGCGGCATTGATAAGGAAACAGGGCGTGCTCCTTCTGTTCCTAACCAGTCTGCTGTATAAGAAAACGACAGGGCTCCTGAAGCCGTTTTTGCCAGTTCACCAATATGAATGCCATTCATCCATACACCCAGAAACCGCCTCTTACTTACCATGGTTCAGTCCATCCCTTTTTTTGCCCCCTGGGAATCAGGTGTATTTCCATATCAAGTGCAGCAAGAAGACGAAACAGGGTATCAAGACGTACGTTATCAGGCTTAAGCTCAAAATTAGACACCGTATCCTGACGCAAAGCCACCTCTTCAGCAATGGCGGCCTGAGATAATCCCCGCTGTTTTCGCTGATCCCGATAGTATTGAGCCAGGTCTGCAGGTGAATGAATAAGCATATTTATCTCCAGATATTGCAAAAAACAAAATACACGCTAAAGCGTGTAAAAACAATATTACACGCATATCCGTGTAAAATCAACAATACCTGTTAAAGCGTGTAATCCCACAGGGCGAGAGCATACTTTTAATGATTTTCATTTAGACGCAAATACCGTATCCATTGAGCGTACTCTTTTCTGAAGAAGGGTACGCTAGAATCTTTTCAGACATACCATTAGTTTTTAATGCCCGCTAATGCAACGGCAACCTGTCCGGCTGAAATACCCGCATCATTCATAGGCAGTAATTCAGGTATAATGACTTTTAGTTTATGTTTTTTCAGGTTAGTGGAAACCCCTTCCAGCAGTAATTTATTCTGAAAAACACCGCCGCTTAAAGCCACTATTGTTAAACCGTATTCAGAACATAAATCCAGTGCAGTGGTTACTACCGCCTGAACAACACACTGATGAAAGCGGGCTGCTATAATCGCTATCTCTGTCTGGTTTTTTATATCATCAAAAAGTGCCAGCCACATAGGTTGCCAGATGATCTGTTTGTTCTGGTAAATATATGGGTAGGCATTGTTATTTTCTGCATCAAAAAAATTACTGGCCAGCGCTTCCAGTTCTATTGCGGCCTGGCCTTCAAAGCTGACAGACTCAGTACATATATCCAGCGTAGCCGCTACTGCATCAAAAAGCCGGCCTGCTGAAGAGGCATAAGGGGAATTCAGCCCCTGATTAATGATTTTTATTAAATTATTAAGCGGTTGACTCTTAATAAAACGAATTATTTCCGGTTCTGCTCCCTGTTCGTCATTGTGCTCTGACAGGCTGTCCCAGAGCTGATTTTCCAGTAAATGTGCCAGGGTATTGCGCCAGGGTTCCATAATGGCTCGGGTGCCGCCTGGCATTCTGACGGGCTGAAAACTGGCAAGACGTCGGCAGCTCTGGTAGCAGGTCAGCAGAAATTCTCCGCCCCAGATGGTGCCGTCTTCACCAAGCCCCAGGCCGTCAAGAGCAATACCCAGAACAGGTTTACTATTAAGCGGCATACCGTGTTCCAGCATACAGGAGGCAATATGGGCATGATGGTGCTGTACTTCTATAAGCTCCAGGTCGCAATCACCTGCTTTTTGCTGGCCCATCTGGGTAGACAGATAATCCGGGTGTTTATCAACGGCAATAATATCCGCCTTAAAATCATATAACTGCTGATACAGTTCCAGGTTATATTGATAGTTCTCAAAGGTGAGGGGGTTTTCCAGATCGCCAATATATTGAGACACTACCAGAGTGGCATTTTTTAACAGGCAGAAAGTATTTTTCAGTTCTCCGCCCATAGCCAGCACCTGAACAGTACCCGGAAAACCTTCCGGCAGATTGATTGTCTGCGGGGCATAGCCCCGTGCCATACGCAGAAAACGGGCTTTACCCGCCATAATACGCACGACCGAATCATCCACCCGATTAATAATATCCCGATCATTCATTAAAAAATAATCCGCAATGGAACTCAGTTTTTCTCTGGCAGAATCATTGTCGATAAGCTGAGGTTCTTCGCTTAGATTACCTGAGGTTAATACCATGGGTCGGGACATATTTTGCATTAACAGATAATGCACCGGCGTGTAAGGCAGCATAAATCCCAGAGTGTTTTGTCCGGGAGCCAATGCTTCAGACAGGACATTTTTAGCAGTAGACTTAGAGGGTAAAATCACCACCGGGGCAGCATGGCTGGTTAATAATGCTTCTTCCTCTGCTCCAGTTTCTACATACTCACTGAGCATAGCGATATCTTTTGCCATCAGGGCAAATGGTTTCTGATAACGGTGCTTGCGCTTGCGCAGGACAGACACTGCTTTATGATTGCCCGCATCACAGGCCAGATGAAAACCGCCTATGCCTTTAACCGCTACGATATAACCCTTCCGGATCAGCCGTGCTGCGGTTTCAGGTACATCACAATCGGAATCGGCTGGCCGCAACTGTCCCTCATTATCTTCAAGCCAGACTTTGGGACCACAATCTGGACAGGCATTAGGCTGGGCATGAAAACGACGATCAGATGGATTCTGATATTCTGCCAGACATTGTGGACACATTGGGAAAGCCGCCATACTGGTATTTTTACGATCATACGGCATGGCTTTAATAATAGACATACGTGGACCGCAATGGGTGCAGTTGGTAAACGGATAACGATAACGCCGGTTGGTGGGTTCGAGAATTTCTTCAAGACATTGTTTGCAGGTTGCTGCATCCGGTGCCACCCTGGTATTCATATCACCGGACTGACTGTGCTCAATAGTAAATTTTTCCGGGATAACCACTTTGTCCGTCAGGAGTAAAGTTTTTATGGTGTCAATTCTTGCCAGTGGCGACAGGTTGTTTTTAATTTCATCAATAAAAATAGCAAGATCAGCTTTATTACACCAGACATGGATCTGTACGCCATCATTGTCATTTCTGATCTGTCCAGCCAGCTTAAGCTGATGGGCCACTTTCCAGACGGTTGGGCGAAAACCAACCCCCTGGACAATACCCTGAATGCGTATTTGATAAGCTGTCATATGTAAATGGTTATTGTTCTAAATGCATATTCTGTTGCCCAGGTTCACACATGTAAATAAATCTTATCAGGCATTAACAGATCCGGGGTAATTGCTCACCTGAAAGCCAGTCCACAATACGGCTGCCGCCAAAACGTGTCTGCATTTGAACAAAGCCATTAGGATCGTCTGTCACTTCACCGATAACAGCCGCATTATGTCCCAAAGGATGAGCCTGCATTATGGATAACAGGCTTTGACTGTATTCCCGGGCACAGATACAGACCAGTTTACCTTCATTGGCAACATACAGCGGATCCAGACCCAGAAGTTCACAGGCGGCGGTTACGGAAGGGTTAACCGGTATCCTGTTTTCATCCAGTATCATGCCGACAGAGGATTGCTGAGCCAGTTCATTCAGCGTAGTGGCCAGCCCGCCGCGGGTGGGATCACGCAGGCAATGGATATCTGGTACGGCAGTCACCATATCCGCCACCAGGGTATGCAGAGCGGCTGAATCGGATTGAATACTGGTTTCAAACTCCAGATTTTCCCGGCTGGACATAATGGCCACACCATGATCACCAATAGTGCCGCTAATTAAAATAGCATCACCAGGCAGGGCCCGATCTCCGGAAATCTGCACCCCTTCCGGCACCATACCCACTCCGGTCGTGGTAATAAAAATGCCGTCACCTTTGCCCTTCTCCACTACCTTGGTATCGCCTGTCACCACCGGCACACCGGCAGTTGCGGAGGCCTCGGCCATACTGGCCACTATTTTTTCCAGTTCGGATAAGGGGAAGCCTTCTTCGAGAATAAAGCCTGCAGAAAGGTATAATGGCCTGGCTCCGGACATGGCGACATCGTTAATGGTGCCGTGTACAGACAGTGAGCCGATATCTCCGCCGGGAAAAAACAGCGGTGATATGACATGTCCGTCGGTACTCATCACCATGCGACCGCCGGGCACATTAAAGGCAGCCTGATCATTGGCCTGACGCAGTAAGTCATTGTCCAGATGCTTAACAAACAGCTCTTCAATTAACTGTGCCATGGCCCGGCCGCCGCTGCCATGAGTCATATCAATAACGTTATTGCGTATATTCAGGCGAACGGGAAATCGTTTTTTATTCATGTTTAATGTTCACTTTTTTTGTAACTATTCAGTGTACCTGACCGTGACTGTCTACAGATACTCTATATTACTTTAATTTGTACTGAGCAGTTACCTTCTTATTAACTCAGGCGTCCATAGGTCCAGTAGGCGGCACAGGCACCTTCTGATGACACCATACAGGCACCCATGGGATTTTCCGGTGTACAGATGGTACCGAATAACTGACAGTCTGTCGGTTTTTTAACCCCTCTTAAAATCTGAGGACATTCACAGCCTTTAACATCCGAGGAATGAACAGGAGGCATATTAAAGTGTTTTTCTGCATCAAACTCAGCATATTCCGATCGGATTTTTAAAGCGCTTTTAGGAACCATACCCAGACCGCGCCATTCAAATTCCGGCCGCAGTTCCAGCACTTCAGCCACCAGTGCCTGAGCTTTCCGGTTACCGTTTCTGGAAACGGCACGGGTATATTCATTTTCAACGTCATGACGGCCCTCATTAATCTGGCGGATCAGCATTAAGGAAGCCTGCATTACATCCAGGGGTTCAAAACCGGCAATAACAATGGGCTTGTAAAACTGCTCTGCAAACACTTCATAGGGCCGGCTGCCGATAATAGTGCTGACATGGGAAGGTCCGAGAAAGCCGTCAATAACAATTCTGTCCTGCCCACTGTTTTCCGGCTCCCCCAAAATACTGCGCATGGCAGGAGGGGTCAGGACATGATTACAGAAAACGGTAAAATTTTTTATCTGTTCGGCCTGAGCCTGCTTAATGATTAAAGCCGTTGGCGGGGTGGTTGTTTCAAAACCGATTGCAAAAAATACAACTTCCTTTTCAGGATTTTCCCGGGCAATATTCAGGGCGTCCATGGCTGAGTACACCATACGAATATCTGCGCCCCTTGCTTTAGCTCTGAGCAGGCTATTAAGGCCGCTGGCCGGTACCCGCATTAAGTCGCCGTAGGTACACAAAGTCACATCATGTTCGTTTACCAGCTGCAGAGCATTATCTATTCGGCCAACAGGCAGCACACACACGGGACAGCCGGGCCCATGAATATAGGACACATTGTCCGGCATTAATTTCTGTACCCCATAGCGGAAAATGGCATGGGTATGACCGCCGCAGAACTCCATGAGATTATAGTGTTTTTCCGGATCGACCGTTTTTTTAATGGCTGAAGATAATTGCCGGGCCAGATCCCGACGACGAAATTCATCAATGTATTTCATGATTCGTCCTTTAGTCCGGCCTGTGCAAATAAATCCAGGGTGTGCTGTGCTTCCTCCGGGCTGATTTTATTTAAGGCATAGCCTACGTGGATCAGCACATAATCATCAATGTTGATATTGTCCACCAGGGCAATGGATATGTCTTTTTTTACTTCACCCAGTGCCACTGTCGCCATATCATTGACCGGATCAATGGCAATGACTTTTGCCGGAATAGCCAGACACATATTATCTTTCCCGTTAGCATTAATTTATATGAGTGCCAGATTCTGAGTAGCTTTAATCCATTGGTACCAGGTATCCATACCTTCGCCAGTGGTGGCTGAAACCTGAATAATTTTAATGCCCGGATTCACTCTGCGGGCATAGTCTGAACATTTTTCCACATCAAAATCAACATAGGGCAGCAGATCAGTTTTGTTTAACAGCAGCAGATCCGCAGCATGAAACATGTCCGGGTATTTAAGTGGCTTATCATCCCCTTCTGTCACAGACAGGATGGCCACCTTGTGAGCCTCACCCAGATCAAAGGCTGCCGGACACACCAGATTGCCGACATTTTCTATAAATAAAATACTTTTATCTTCCAGTGCCAGGCTGTCGATGGCATGACCAATCATATGCGCATCCAGATGACAGCCTTTTCCGGTATTGATCTGCAATGCTTTGACACCGGTTTCACGGATACGTTGTGCATCATTATCGGTCTGCTGATCACCTTCCACCACGGCCAGTGTCAGTTCTTTTTTCAGTTCATCAATGGTACGGGTTAACAGACTGGTTTTACCTGAACCGGGACTGGACACCAGATTAAGTGTCAGTATTTTGTGTTCACTGAACCAGCGGCGGTTATGAGCGGCGTACTCATTATTTTTACTGAGAATATCCGTTTCTATCTGCACCATACGCGACTGGCTGAGCCCCGGTGCATGGGCATGAGCCGGGCCCTGCCCATAGTCGTGATTATGGGAATGCTGATGTTCATGAGAGTGACTATTGCTGCCGTGCTCATGGCTTTTCACATGCTCATGGCTGTGAGTATGACCTTCAATCCGGGTTTCTCCTTCACCGCATCCGCATACTGTACACATGGTTTTTCTCCCGACTGATTTACAGACTGACTAAAATTAAATGCAAAATTGTTATTTATTCAACTTCCAGTTCTTTTACACGCATTTCTTCCCCGCCGGTTATCTGCAGCTGATAGCCGCCGCAGTGGGGGCAGGCATCAAAGCGCCTTTTTATTGCAACGGTTTTTGAGCATTGCATACACCAGGCGGTTCCCGGTATATCAATAATATGCAAGCGGGCCTGCTCTGCTATGGTATTTTTAGTTATAACCTCAAAACTGAATCTTAAGGCCTCAATTTCCACACCGGCAAACGCGCCGATTTCCAGCCAGAGTGCATTTACTTTTTTAAAACCCTGGTTTTGAGCATGTTCTTCTATAATACCAAGAATACCTTCACACAAAGACATTTCATGCATAAAACATTAAGCCTCAATTGCCAGCTGATAGTCCACACAGGGATCGATGGCCTTAATAATTAAATGCGCCTGCTGCTCATGATTAAAGGTTTTACTATTATCCGCATTCCCCTGTATATGAGCAAGCGCTCCGGCCACCACCCCCTCAGGATGAAAGTTCCATTCTGTAGGAGCCAGTATCTGATAATCTGTAATTTGATTATTCTGAATACTGACCCGATGAATTAACTGACCGCGTGCAGCGGCGGCCTGTCCTATAGCGGTAACAGCTCCTGTATTAGAGTGCAAGGAATCGCTGCTTCGCTGTTCTGGATCCGCTGATTTTTCAGGTATCAGTTTTAATGATAACTGTGCAATTTCTGTTAAGCGGGCCGCCATACGCACCAGCAAACCATTACCATACTGTTGTTTTAATACGTTTAGTAATGGACTTTGTGTCCGGGTAAAACTGCTGGTTTCGTAACTCTGACCCTGCCACTGCGGCAGTTCTGCTGCATCTTCCTGCTGCAGCAATGCGCTTAACTGGCTATTATCCAGTTCAGGCAAGGCGGTTATCTCACAGCAGCCGCTGTCGGCACAGTCCAGGCTTATTATTTTTTTAAGCATATCTGCAGCAATAGTTTGCGTCTGTTCCAGCCAGTTCTGCAACTGTGAATAACTATCCATACTTAACCATTGTTCCAGCTGACAGCCAAATACCTGCTGCCGGAGCAGCTCAGACAATTGCCCGGTTATTTTATCCAGCCCGGTCAGCTCTGGCATCTGTATAATGCCGCCGACAGAAAACACCGGCTGATCCATAAGCAGAACCTGTTGATAAGTGCTTTGTATTGCCCTTATCTCAACCATGCTCTGCTGCTTAATATCCGTCTGTAAAAATTTCGGCCAGTCCAGAAACACTTGCCAGAGATGTTCCCGTATGGTTTCCATATTGACCAGACAGTCCCGGATAGCTTCAGTCCCATGAACCGGTATAACAGACTGGGCCTGTTCACAGGCTCTGACTGCGGCACAGGACTGGGCCGTTGCGCAAATACTGAACAGCACCGGCAATAAGGCCAGTGACTCAGCCACCGTTTTCCCCTTAAACACCCTGCAGGCAGAAACAGGACGGGTGGAGCGGATTACCACCCTGTTCTCAGGCGCTTTAGCCGGGTTTATCTGTATAGACAATCTGCCTTCAGGGGTCATCTTAGCTTAAGCCTTTATTGCTTTGGCCCAAGTAATTCTATCTCGTAGCCATCCGGATCTTTTACAAAAGCAATAATGGTCGTACCTGCGTTCATAGGCCCGGCGACACGGATAATTTCACCGCCGGCGGCTTTTATTTCCTCGGCAGCCTTATAGACATCATCCACCTGTATAGCCAGATGACCAAAGCCATTGCCCAGATCATAGTGATCCGTGTCCCAATTATGGGTTAACTCAATGACCGTATTGTCTTTTTCATCCCCGTAACCAACAAAGGCCAGAGTAAATTTACCGTCCGGATAGTCCTTTTTGCGCAGCAGTTTCATACCCAGGATCCGGGTATAAAAATCAATAGAACGATCCAGATCACCCACACGGATCATGGTGTGCAGTAAACGCATAATGTATATTGCTCCCTTTCAGGTTAAAATGGTGAGTTACTTATAGAGGCCCTCACCCTGGCCCTCTCCCAGAGGGAGAGTGGATAAATGGGGGGCTGGTTTAATTGTAATCATAAAACACTCAAAATTTTATAGCCATAACCTATGTCATCTGCCACTTTAAAAAATATTATTCACCTACAGTCACAGCTGGAACAATGTCAGCTCTGTCCTGATATGCACGGGCCAGCTGTGCATGGTTTGCCGGTGGTATCTAACGTTATGCTGATTGGGCAGGCACCGGGCTTTAAGGAAATTGAAGAATTAAAACCGTTTGCCTGGACGGCCGGTAAAAAGCTGTTTTCCTGGTTTGCCGGTATCGGTCTGGATGAAGCCCGGTTTCGTCAGCGGGTTTATATGTCAGCAGTCTGCCGCTGCTATCCCGGGAAAAAACCGCCCCGTAAGGGTAAAAAAGCTCATGGTGACCGTTTACCGGA
>JALVDE010000259.1 GCA_027009375.1 Gammaproteobacteria bacterium | reverse complement strand
TTCTCAAAACATCATTAAATGATGTTGAACGATCCGCAATTAAACAGCTTGACCGTATAACAGCTGTCGCTCAGCCTATTAATGATATGGCTGCTGAGAATTTACTTCATAATAAAAATCCTGAAGATACCCAGTATTTTCTAAGAGATTCCAAAACACTTCAAAAAGCAACCCTTGCAGTTCTGAACAAACTGGTTGAGATGGAAAACCAGGTTTCCATTCGAGCTAATCGGAGTGCTCATAAACATTATAATAATACCAGCTATATATTTTATATCCTGACCATAGCCTCAGTGTTTTTATGCATTACCATAATCTGGCTGGTCATTCGCAATGTCCACATGGTTAACAAACAAATTACTTACCAGGCGACACACGATGATCTCACCGGTCTGGTCAACCGCTATGAATTTGAAAACCGGGTTCAAACGGCTCTGGAACATAGTAAAGTTGATAATAGTCAGCATGCTTTATTATTTATGGATCTGGACCAGTTTAAAATCGTCAATGACAGTTGCGGACACCTTGCCGGAGACCGCTTATTACAGAAAATACCAGAACTTATATACTCATGCATTCGCAGACACGATACCCTGGCCCGGCTTGGGGGTGACGAATTTGGAGTACTTCTGGAAAATTGTGGTATTGACCAGGCTGTGCTGGCTGCTGAGGAAATTCGGGAAAAAATACTGAACTTTCAGTTTTTATGGGAAAACAAAAAATTTTCCATCGGTATTTCAATTGGTATTACAGCAATTAACTATACCACCAGTGATATACAGCAGGCTTTTAGTTCAGCAGATGCGGCCTGTTATATTGCTAAAGAAAATGGTCGAAATCTGGTGCATATTTTTAATGAAAACGATGAAAATCTAATTAAACAGCACAATTATTTTCACTGGTTCAGTGAGTTAACGGAGACCTCAGACACACAAAATTTTCAGCTTTATTTTCAGCCTATTGTATCTCTTCAGAATGGTTCAACTTCTTCAGAGGCTTATTATGAAGTGCTGCTCAGATATATTGATGATGACGGTACTATACATACCCCGGATAAGTTTATACCCGCAGCAGAACGTTTTGGAAAAATGCAGTTACTGGATCGCTGGGTCATTAAAAACGCCATACGGATATTTTCAGAAAATAAAGCCCATGTCCGCAACAGTAAACTCTCCATTAATTTATCCGGACGCTCCATGAGCAGTGATACCTTGCCTGATTACATACAGGAACAAATTAATACCTTTAAACTGAAACCTCAGCAGATCTGCTTTGAAATTACCGAAACTGAAGTAATTGCATCGATGGATGTTGCTATAACGCTTATGAAGAAAATAAAGGCACTTGGCTGTCAGTTTTCTCTTGATGATTTTGGCAGCGGCCTGTCCTCCTTCTGTTATCTAAAAAACCTGCCGGTTGATACATTAAAAATTGACGGCGCCTTTGTAAAAAATATACCTCACGATCCGATTGACAGGGCACTGGTTGAATCCATCCACAATATCGGCAAGATTATGAATATGAAAACTGTAGCAGAATGTGTTGAGTCCAGTGAAATTATTGAGGCACTAAAAGAAATGGGAGTAGATTATGTACAGGGATATGCAATTTCAAAACCATTAAAGAAACTACCGGATCAGCCTTTTAAATATAAATAAAAAAGGAATCCCTCTCCCTCCGAGAGAGGGTTAGGGTGAGGGGCTTTTAAACCCTGTGAAAATAATTACATATTTCCTGCATGGCACGCCCCTGCCATTGGCCAATTAATATTCCATGCAGACGTATATCTTTACTGCGGATATCCTGCAGCCTCTTTTTATGTTGTTCAGTAACAGGAAAACGGCCATCGGTAACCAGTAAAACATCTGCTTTTTCCCAGTCCTGCTGCTGAGTTTTTTCCAGAGCTGTCAGTAAGGGTTTGATCACATCAGTACCACCATGAAAGGTCTGAGTTAAAAATTCCAGTAACTGAGACAGTCCGCCCCGGGTTAAATCCAGTTCATGCTGCAAAATCTGATCTGGACCACTGAACAGATAGACATAACAGGCGCGGTTTTCCTGCCAGGCTATTCTCAAAGCTTCCAGAACCAGAGCCTTGGCAATGTTTTCCGGTTCACCCTGCATGGAAGCCGAACCATCCAGACAGACCAGAATGGGCCCTAATCCCGATTCAGTCTCATTCTTCCTGGATTCAACTTCCTCAAACGTTTCAATTTCCAGTGGCTCATGTTCTGACAGCACACCTTCCACCCGGTAGGTCAGCAAAGTATGTTCTGCACGTTTGGCATGCCAGAGACGGTTTAACTGCGGATGTCCCAGCTGTATTAATTCACCGGGCAGCAGGCGGGATATATCATCACTGCGATGAATACCGGATGTTTCAGAAACAGCATAAGGCGTTTTAATTTTAATTTCCTGCTCAACTATGTGTTTAACCGGCTCAAAAATCTGTTCAATAGTGGATAACTGTTCTTCAGTATTTTTCTCATTCAGGCGTCCAAGCGCCGCCACCACCTGCTCCAGCCAGGGAAGTTGTTTAACCAGTTTACGGTAACGGATAATATCCCGCCACTGCTGAGAGGCCAGCAGCCCCTGAGTGAGATCCCAGCCCTGCCCAAGCATTTCACTCAATTCAGAAAATACCGGTTCCAGCTCATGCCATTGTTGAGCCAGTTCCTGCCAGCTTTGCTCAAGTATAGAATCATTATCCAGTATAAAAGGACTGTTTGCTGTTTCCGGGTTTACGCCTTCTTCAGACCCTTCAGGGGAATAAAGTGAGTCTGTGCTTTCAGATAAATCCTGTTGCGTACTTTCCGGCTGGAT
>JALVDE010000258.1 GCA_027009375.1 Gammaproteobacteria bacterium | reverse complement strand
TTATGAGACAGAATTTGGGGGTTGACTGTTATTGCAATAGTTACTGCAGATCAAAACTGCATTATACATTGCCATTTGCTCTGTTTTTTGCTCTGTTATTATTACCATTATCGGTATCAGCTGAATCTGAACAGTATTATGTTACCACCCACCTGCAAACCGGTCTGCATACCAAAGCAGCTATGGACAGTCCGGTGGTAAAACTGGTAACCGGAGGGGAAGCCATTGAGGTTTTGCAGGCAGGCAAGGAATTCAGTCAGGTGCAGTTAAAAGACGGTACTAAAGGCTGGCTCTATTCCCAGTTTATTATCCCGGAAAAACCCGCCGAAGCGCAGGTTACCAAGCTGGAAAACCAGCTTGCCGATCTGCAGGAACAGCTTGGGGAGAACAGGCAGCCTGTAGCTAATATAAGTAATAACGAAACTGAACTGCAAAGCCAGCTTGAGGAATACCAGGCAACCATTGCCCGCCTGAAAGAAGAACTGAAAGCCTGGGAGCAACTGGATTTTCAGGATAGACAGGCCCAACAGGAACATGCTCTGCAGATCAACAGTCAGTTAAAACAGCGACTGAGTCAGATAGCGGCCCTGGCCACCGGTCAGGACGAAAGCAATATCAAAATTCAGGTGAATGACGA
The DNA here is from genome assembly GCA_027009375.1 of Gammaproteobacteria bacterium. Lineage (GTDB taxonomy): Bacteria > Pseudomonadota > Gammaproteobacteria > GRL18 > GRL18 > JANELJ01. The sequence goes on along the minus strand of JALVDE010000258.1, from coordinate 2,190 downwards.
AGTTCTGGAAGAAGAGCCGCCGCTGCTCAGTAAAAGCTGGTTTAAAAAAGAATACCTGCTGATCATTGTAATAGGCGGTGCAGGTTTTTTCCTGGGTCTTCTGATTATGGATATGATAAACCGAAGACGTCATGGCGGCTATAGAATTTAAGTGGTCAGTTTATTTCAGGTATAAAAATGCCGGGGTGGGATGAACCCCGGCTTGATTAAATAATCAAAGGAAATGTAATGATTAGGGAGTCTCTTGCTTCCACGAGACACCTATAGACAACTCGCTGCTGCTGTGTGCATTAAGTCATCTACTCATATAGACAGTGTAGTTCGAAATTGGTTCAATGCAATGAACAAATACTCATTTTTTTAATATTTTTTAAATTTTTCTGGTCTGAATTTCGGCCTGAGGGATTGATTTAAGTATTTATTTTTAAAGGTTTTTATGAAATACAAAGACTTGCGCGAATTTGTTGATAAACTGGAAGAGATAGGTGAACTAAAGCGCATAAAACACCCTGTTGATCCCAATCTGGAAATGACGGAAATTGCTGATCGGGTGCTCAGAGCCGAAGGCCCGGCGCTGCTATTTGAAAACCCCGTGGGTCATACGGTTCCGGTACTGGCTAATTTATTTGGTACACCCCGCCGGGTAGCCCTGGGTATGGGGGAAGATAATGTCTCAGCTCTGCGGGAAATTGGTCAGTTACTGGCCTTTTTAAAAGAGCCTGAACCGCCTAAAGGCTTTAAAGCCGCCCTGCAGACCCTGCCCATGTACCGTAAGGTACTGGATATGTCACCTAAAGTGGTTAAACGGGCGCCCTGTCAGAAAGTCGTCTGGGAAGGTGATGAGGTGGATTTAAATAAGCTGCCCATCCAGACCTGCTGGCCGGAAGATGCCGGCCCCTTAATTACCTGGGGGCTGGTAGTAACACGGGGGCCGAATAAGGACCGGCAGAACCTGGGTATTTACCGACAGCAGGTGATTGCTAAAAATAAAGTCATAATGCGCTGGCTGGCTCACCGCGGCGGCGCCCTGGATTATCGGGAGTGGCAGGAACAGCACCCGGGCGAACGTTTTCCGGTGTCTGTGGCCCTGGGTACTGATCCGGCCACCATTCTGGCAGCCGTTACGCCCGTACCCGATGCTCTGTCAGAATATGCCTTTGCCGGTTTACTGCGCGGCTGCAAAACCGAACTGGTTAAATGCATGGGTAATGATCTGCAGGTGCCTGCAAGCAGTGAAATTGTCCTGGAAGGTTACCTGGAGCCGGGTGATGAAGCACCGGAAGGGCCGTTCGGGGACCATACCGGCTATTATAATGAAGTGGACAGTTTCCCTGTATTTACCATTGAACGGATCACCCTGCGCAAAGACCCCATTTATCACAGTACCTATACCGGCCGTCCGCCTGATGAACCGGCGGTTCTGGGCGTGGCTTTGAATGAGGTCTTTGTGCCTATTCTACAAAAGCAGTTTCCGGAAATTACGGACTTTTATCTGCCCCCGGAAGGCTGTTCTTACCGGATGGCCGTGGTCAGCATGAAAAAACAGTATCCCGGTCATGCCAAGCGCGTAATGTTCGGGGTCTGGTCATTTTTACGCCAGTTTATGTACACCAAGTTTGTTATTGTCTGTGATGATGATGTGAATGTACGTGACTGGAACGATGTGATCTGGGCCATGACCACCCGTATGGATCCGGCACGGGATACCCTGCTGGTGGAAAATACTCCCATTGACTACCTGGATTTTGCCTCGCCGGTATCGGGTCTGGGCTCAAAAATGGGTATGGATGCGACCAGTAAATGGCCGGGTGAAACTACCCGGGAATGGGGGCGACCGATTATCCGGGATGAGGCAATTGTTAAAAAAGTGGACGAAATGTGGGATAAATTAGGAATAAAACTATGAAAATAAAACTATGTCTATGCCTGCTGATGTCAGTCATATTATTGGCCGGTAATGCTTCTGCTATTGAGCTGACCGATCCGCAGGGCGGTTATAAATCAAAACTAATGGACGGCCGTATGTATGATGACCGAGGCAAATACATCGGTATGATCACCGAGCGAGGTCGTATGTATGATAAAGACGGCCATTTTATCGGCCAGATCCGTGGACAGACCCTTTTAAATGCAGACGGCAGCAGCCGCGGTTTTATTCGTGACGGCAAATTATACGGGCCTGATGGTGAA
>JALVDE010000257.1 GCA_027009375.1 Gammaproteobacteria bacterium | reverse complement strand
TGTCAGGATACCGGCATTGTGGTGATTTTTGTTGAAGTGGGTATGAATGTGCAATGGGAAGGCAAGCTGTCTCTGGATGACATGATTAATGAAGGCGTAAGACAGGCTTATACCAACCCGGATAATATTCTACGTGCCTCAGTACTGGCCGATCCGGCCGGTAAACGGCAGAACACCCGTGACAATACCCCGGCCGTGATTCATACCCGTATAGTACCCGGCGATAAGATCCATTTTAAACTGGCGGCCAAGGGCGGCGGTTCTGAAAATAAGGCCCGTTTTGCTGCCCTTAATCCCAGTGCCGATCTGGTACAGTGGATTATTGACAGTGTTGAAGGCATGGGCGCCGGCTGGTGCCCGCCGGGTATCCTGGGCGTTGGTATTGGTGGTACACCGGAAAAAGCCATGTTACTGGCCAAGGAATCTCTGCTTGAACCAGTCAACTTTCATGAACTGCAAAGCAAAGCCGGGCAGGGCCAGACCTTAAGTCGTGCTGAAGAACTGCGCCTGGAACTTTACGATAAAATCAATGCTCTGGGTATTGGTGCTCAGGGGCTGGGCGGGCTGACCACGGTAGTAGACGTCAAGGTGCTGGATTATCCAACCCATGCCGCCTCATTGCCGGTTGCTATTATTCCCAATTGCGCAGCCACCCGCCATACCCACTTTACCCTGGACGGCTCAGGCCCGGCGGTATTAACCCCGCCTGCATTATCTGACTGGCCTGATGTCACCTGGAGTGCCTCCCCCCAGGCCAGGAGGATCAATCTGGATAGTATCACTCACGAAGAGGTTCAGAGCTGGAAGGCCGGTGAACAGCTTTTACTCAACGGCAAACTTCTAACCGGTCGTGATGCAGCCCATAAGCGCATTGTTGAAACCCTGGCTAAAGGTGAACCGCTTCCCGATGGGGTCGATTTTAGCAACCGTTTTATTTACTATGTCGGCCCTGTAGATGCCGTCAAAAATGAATCCGTCGGTCCGGCCGGACCGACAACATCCACCCGTATGGACAAATACACAGAAGCTATGCTGGCAAAAACCGGACTGATCGGTATGGTCGGCAAGGCCGAACGCGGCCCTGCCGCTATAGAATCCATTAAAGAGCATAAAGCGGTTTATTTAATTGCAGTCGGCGGTGCGGCCTACCTGATTGCTCAGGCGATTAAAAAAGCCACCGTTCTGGCTTATAAAGAACTGGGTATGGAAGCTATTTATGAGTTCGAGGTGGAAGATATGCCAGTGACAGTGGCGGTAGACAGCAGCGGGGATTCTGTGCATCAAAGCGGGCCGAAGAAATGGGCTCAGCTGATACAGAAAAAATAAACAAAATCATTATTTACCATAGCAGAAACTGGTAAGCGATCCCACGCCAAAGCATGGGAACGAGGTAACGTCCTGTATCCACCTTTTTTACATCAGAAGGCTTACTTGCCTCGCAGAATTTTTAAGGTGGCCTGACCAATACCCTTTAAGGCCAGCAGTTCCTTATCACTGGCCTTATCAATAGCGGCTTTGGAGTCAAAACCGGCTTCCGTCAGCACTTTGACAAAGTTTGCCTTTAAACCCGGATAAGCAGCCTGCAGACTGTCCGCAGCAGTTTTTGCTGGTTCTGGTTCTGGTTCTGGTTCTGGTTCTGGTTCTGGTTCTGGTTCTGGTTCTGGTTCTGGTTCTGGTTCTGGTTCTGGAACAGTGTCTTCTGGAGCTTCTTCTTTAGCAATAGTTTCCGCCACAGGTTTTTCAGCAACAGACACAACCGGTTCAGGCTCAGGTTCTGCTTTTTTCGGCTCACTCTTTACCGGTTCTGTAGCCGGTTCTGCAGCATGAGTCTTTGCCGTTGCTGCAGGCGCAGATTGACCGGTCACACTGAATGCATTATCCGATGAAACCGGTTTATCTTCTTCAATACCAAGTAACTTTAGAAACTTATCAAACCAACTGGTAGCCATAATATATCCCTGTAATATTTCCAGAATTAATCACTAATCTTACCTCACTACCGGACAGAATCCTTGACGGACGTCAATAAACATTATAACTATCTGCAGTAATTCAGCTTCTAAAACAGTTTATACCGAAAAAACGTCTTGATTTAAAATAATGCGTTCACAGATTAGGTCTACTAGTATTAAGCCATGAGCTTTAAAGACAAACCCAGACGAGAGCAGATCCGCACCCTGACCCGCAGCAGTTTTTTTCTGCTGTTTATTCTGGCACCGTTTCTGGATATTTTTCGTATGGACCTGACGCTGGGTCACTTTATTATTTTCGGCCAGCCCTGGACACTGGGTCTGGACAGTTTTCAGCAGGGTCAGGGTGATGCCGCCAGTGCGGCAATCACTCTGCTGACCCATGCCTTTATTCCGGTGTTAGGCTTTATTATTATTGTCGGCCTGATCATCTGGCGCATGGGACGCATTTACTGCGGCTGGCTGTGCCCGCATTTTTCCGTAGTTGAAATGTTTAATGACATGATGCTGAAACATCTTAACCGTGTCACCCTGTGGGAAAAAGCATCTAAAAAAACCCGTAACGCTCTGCCCTGGCTGCTGGTATTTTTTTCCTGTGCGCTTATGGCCTTTGTCTGGGCATTCAGCCTGCTCAGTTATTTACTGCCGCCTAAAGAACTGATCCCGGATCTGCTTAACGGACAGCTTAACCCCGGACCCACCCGTTTTTTAATCGTTGCCACAACTATATTTACCATTGATTTTTTCTTTGCCCGGCATCTGTTCTGCAAGTTCGGCTGCGCAGTCGGTGTTTTTCAGAGCTTAATCTGGATGGCCAACAGTAAGGCCATGGTGGTCAGCTTTGATAAACCTCGTGCTT
>JALVDE010000256.1 GCA_027009375.1 Gammaproteobacteria bacterium | reverse complement strand
CTAAATAGCTAAAAACCGTTAAAAACTGAATAAAAAAGCAACAAATAGAATAATGATAGAAAAAGTGGGGCTAAATTCAGTCATTTCAAGGCTTTTTATAAGGAATTTTCTGTATCCTGTTCGAATACTTGCCGTTAATCAGTTATTATATCCCTGAAATTTATCCCCCTATTCAGATAAGGAAGCACCCATGACGCTTAAAACCGTTGCCACCACTCCCTATGATGATCAAAAACCCGGTACCTCAGGTCTGAGAAAGAAAGTCAGCCACTTTCAACAGCCTAATTACCTGGAAAACTTTGTTCAGGCTATTTTTGATTCAATTGGCAATTATCAGGGGCAGACTCTGGTTCTGGGCGGTGACGGGCGTTATTTTAACCTGCAGGCCATTCAGATCATCCTGAAAATGGCTGCTGCCAATGGGTTCGGCAAGGTACTGGTTGGTCAGAACGGGATTTTTTCCACCCCGGCCGCTTCAGTTGTTATCCGAAAACATCAGGCCTATGGCGGTATTATTCTTTCTGCCAGTCATAATCCCGGCGGTCCTGATGAGGATTTCGGCATTAAATACAATACCGGTAACGGCGGCCCCGCACCGGAAAAAATTACCGATGCCATTTATGACCGCAGTCAGGTCATCGAACAGTACAAAATTCTGGAAAATACTGACGATATTGACCTGAGTCAGCCTGAGACTTTTGAATTAGAGGGTATGAAGATACAGGTTATGGACTCAGTCGCCGATTATGCTCAGCTAATGGCTGATTTATTTGATTTTGATGCCATAAAATCCCTGTTCAGCAATGGCTTCAGCCTGTGTTTTGATGCCATGCACGCGGTTACCGGCCCTTATGCTGTAGAAATTCTTGAAAACCAGCTAGGTGCTGCTAAAGGCTCTGTAATTAATGGTATTCCCAAAACGGATTTTGGCGGCGGTCATCCCGATCCCAATCTGGTTCATGCTCATGAACTGGCTGAATTAATGTTTTCTGAAAACGCTCCGGATTTTGGCGCTGCCTCTGATGGTGACGGCGACAGAAATATGATTGTGGGTAATAATATCTTTGTTACCCCCAGCGATTCCCTCGCCATACTGACAGCTAATGCCCATTTAATTCCTGCTTATAAAGACAGGTTATACGGCGTAGCCCGTTCCATGCCTACCAGTCAGGCAGCCGATGTGGTAGCCAAAAAAATGGGACTGGATTGCTATGAAACACCTACCGGCTGGAAATTTTTCGGCAATCTGATGGATGCGGATAAAGTTACTTTGTGCGGTGAAGAAAGTTTCGGCACCGGATCCAATCATATCCGTGAAAAAGACGGTTTATGGGCGGTATTATTCTGGCTCAATATTCTGGCAGTCCGGCAGCAGTCGGTTGCAGAGATTGTTGATGAACACTGGCTGGAATACGGCCGTAACTATTATTCCCGCCATGACTATGAGGCAGTGGATAGTGATTCTGCCAATCAGTTAATGAGTTTATTAAGAGATAAAGTCACGACCTTAACGGGCACCACCTTAGGCTCTTTGACGGTCAGTTATAGTGATGATTTCTGTTATACCGATCCGGTGGATCAAAGCATCAGTGAACATCAGGGCATTCGCATTGGTTTTACCGATGGTTCACGCATGGTCTTTCGTCTCTCCGGTACGGGTACCTCCGGAGCTACTATCCGCATTTATTATGAAAGTTACGAGACCCGTCCTGATCACATGCATCAGGACACCCAGGAAGCCCTGCAGGAGCTTATTCAGTTGTCACTGAGTCTCAGCCAGCTTGAAGAACTGACTGGCCGTAGCGAACCCACTGTAATTACCTGAGGTAAGACGTTTATGTTTACAGGCATTGTACAGGGTACGGCTCCAGTTATTGATATTATCGAAAAAAACAATTTCAGAACGCATATTATTGAGCTGGATGATACTTTGCTGGAAGGCATTGAATGCGGTGCATCCGTTGCCCATAACGGCTGCTGCCTGACCGTTACCCGAATTGACGGCAATATGCTGGCTTTTGATTTAATGCAGGAAACCCTGAAAGTTACCAACCTGGGAGACCTGGTTATAGGTGATCAGGTTAATATTGAACGGGCTGCCCGTTTTGGGGATGAAATCGGCGGCCATCAAATGTCTGGACATATTCTGTTTACCGCCAGGGTAAAGGACATACTCAGGACTGAGAATAATTGTCAGATTGAGTTTCAAATCCCTGCACGGTATGGACGATATGTATTCAGCAAGGGCTTTATTGGTATTGACGGGATCAGCCTGACCATTGGTGATGTGGACAAATCCCGTAACGACTTTCATTCATTTAATGTCAATCTGATCCCGGAAACTTTGCAGCGAACCAATATCGGCAGCCGTAAACCTGGTGACCGCATCAATATAGAAGTCGATCCTCAAACCCAGGCTATAGTAGAAACAGTTGAACGTATTATGTCTGACAGTCATCCACAGAAACCAAACACAATTGCAAAATAAAACGACAAAAACTGAGTAAATTTTTACTCATTAACCTGAAAAATTGAGCAAATTCTTGCTCATAAAAACATCTCATTAATAAACATTCCATTTAAGAAACACATAACCACCTGATAAACCAGATGTTTTGTTTTTTGGCATAGGCTTTGCTCTATAAACAATACTATTTAAATAATTAAATAGTATTTAATCTTATTTTTAATTTATTTATAAGGATATAACTATGCCAACTCCCGCGTATATGACAATTGAAGGTGAACTGCAGGGTTTAATTACAGCCGGTACTTTTACTGAAGACAGTGTCGGTAATGTTTATCAGGAAGGTCATGAAGATCAAATACTG
>JALVDE010000255.1 GCA_027009375.1 Gammaproteobacteria bacterium | reverse complement strand
CCGGCTCTTGCGCTGTTTTTTAGTTAGTGTCTTATTTTCAGGAAGAACCAGATCAGCGGGAAACAGATAAGGGGCATCCGTTTCCACCATTAGTCGTTGCAGGGGCAGATATTTAACAGCTGTCTGTAATTCCTGACCCCGCCTATGATCACAGATCCAGCCGGTAATACCGATATACAAATCCTGTTCCAGGTAGCTTTCCATTTCGGCACGATTACCGGTAAAGCAATGAGATACGGCATCCACCAGTCCACTGCGGTATTTTTTTATCAGACGCAGAAAATCCTTATGAGCATCACGCTGATGAAGGAACACCGACATTTTTAATTCTACAGCCAGTTCCAGCTGCCTTTCAAAACAGCAAAGCTGTTCCTGTGGAGTTGAAAAGTTACGGTTAAAATCCAGCCCGCACTCCCCTACGGCAACTACTTTTTCCTGTTCAAGTAAATCTGTAAGCAGGACAATACTATTGTTATCAAAACTACTGGCATCATGTGGATGGATACCAGCTGTACAATACAGGTATTGTGGATACTCTGCGCACAGTTGTACGGCTTCCTCACTAACACTGACTGAAGTACCCGTGACGATCATGGTATTAACACCGGCTGCTGCAGCCTGCTTAATAACATCCTGCCGGTCAGAAGCAAACCGACTGCTGGTCAGATTAACGCCTATATCAATCATGACTGCTGTCTTCTCATTTAGAATTAATTACTGGTTTAATACATTTAATCAGGTTTACCAGACTATGAATATCATATTGCCCAAGCAGATGGTTAAGTTTTTTAGCCAGCTTTATTTCTTCATCACCCAGGGAGGACAGTTGCGTGATGAGAGAAATCAATAGCGGTGGATTATAGTCAATGGCAGCCTGTAACAGGTTATCATAAAAGCTTTTATCTATCTGACATTTACTGAAGTCAATATCGGATATTTCTCTATTTTCATTTAACAAAGGAGTTTTATTTTCAAAATCAATCTGCAGGTGTTTTTTCATGCATTCAAATACCGCTTCAAAACGGTAAGGCTTGGCAATATAGTCATCAAAACCGGCCTGGTAATATTGACTATCAGTCTGTTCAATAATAGTTGATGTTACTGCCACACAGACAATTTGATCACCGTAATTCTGTTTTATCTTTCTAACGGCATCAATACCATTCATTACCGGCATACGGATATCCATAAAAACTATATCAGGTTTGCTTTCTACATCAGCCTGTTCTATTAGCTGAAGTGCTTCCTGACCATTAGCAGCCGAACTGACCAGAGCATTAACATCTTCAAGCATGTCAACCAGAAGATTACGGCTCAACTCACTATCATCAACCACCAGAGCCTTAACCATATCCGAAGAAGACAGGCGGATTATTTCTGTAATATTATCATGCACAATTTCTATCCCGTCCTGGGCATTTTTCAGTTCCAGAGTAAAAGAGAAAATACTGCCCTTACCTGTCTCAGATTCAACTTTAATTTCTGAACCCAGTAACTGTAGCTGACTGCGGGTAATGGCAAGACCCAGACCCGCGCCTCCTTTATCAACACCCTGTGGTGTCTGATGAAAACCGGTAAATATAGCTTCTATATTATCCTCTGCTATGCCAAGACCGGTATCAGAAATTTCAAAATAATAGTACTCATTGTCAATTCTTTTAACCATCAGACTGATACTGCCCTGTTCAGTAAACTTAATGGCATTACCAATCAGATTAATTAAAATCTGCCGTAGTTTCTGAGCATCACTGTATACCAGTTGCGTATTACTCAGGCTGAATTCTTCATACCAGTTCAGTCCTTTCTCTGTACATTGCTCCTGAAACACCTGAGCAATTCCGGTCAGCAAATGGTACAGGTTAAAATTGTTTTTATGCAGCTCCATTTTCCCTGCTTCAATTTTGGAGATATCCAGAATATCATTTAGCACTCCCAATAAATGATTACCGCTCTGTTCAATAATATGCAGGGATTTTTGCTGTTTCTCACTCAGTTCACTATCACGACTGAGCAGTTGTGCATAACCCAGAATAGCATTAAGAGGCGTTCTTATTTCATGTGACATATTAGCCAGAAACAACGTTTTAGCCTGGTTGGCCTTAAGCGCTTCATCCCGGGCAATTTCCAGGTCAGCGGTACGATCTTCTATCAGTTTTTCCAGATGCTCCTGGTTTGAACGAAGTTCTTCATCGATACGGTTTCTTTCAGTCACTTCTTTCATTAATTCATAATTTGCCCGTTTCAGATTCTTTTGTTGTTCAAATAGTTGATCCAGTAATTTATTTAAAAAACGGGCCAGATGCCCAAACTCATCCTGCTGGGTAATATCCAGACGTAACTCATGCTGCCCTTCCGAAATAAAACGGGTGGCATCCACCATTTTAAGTAACGGCCTGAGTACCAGCAGTCTTAATACCCAGGTTAAAATTAACCCCAGAAGCATTACAATAAAGAGCATGATTAAGATAATATTAGCACGATAGATCTGCATCATATCCTTTACCGGCTGTCGTGATAACAAAAGAGACAGTTCTTGCGATTTTTTGTTTACATACGTGCCGAAATAATATTTTTTATCAATGGTGATTTCTGGTTTTTTACAACGATCGGCATGAATTACAATAGGTTCATAGTCTGATGTCTGTAATTCTATTTTACAGTAAATGGATTTATTGAGTTTCTCCTTTAATTTGTTTTTTACCCTGGAAGAATAAATAGAGTTATTCTCAGACAGCAGAATACGGGCACTATTAAGAATAATTTCAGCATCATCTTCAATTGACACCCGAATATCCTGTTCGATATTATTAATAAATAACAGCGCAATAAAAAA
>JALVDE010000254.1 GCA_027009375.1 Gammaproteobacteria bacterium | reverse complement strand
GCCGGTGCGTAACCGCGTGGCGGCACCGCTGGAAATTCCCAAATTATCCATTTTTGATCCCCTGTTAAAAGGTTCCGGTGATCGGGAAATGTCCACCACCATGGCATTTGTGCGCATGCTGACCTTATTAAGCCGCGATAAAAACATTGGTGATAATATCCTCCCCATTGTTCCGGATGAAGCCCGTACTTTTGGTATGGAAGGCATGTTCCGGCAATTGGGTATCTATTCTTCTGTAGGGCAGTTATACACCCCTCAGGATAAAGATCAGGTTATGTTTTATAAAGAAGACAAGTCCGGTCACATTCTGCAGGAAGGTATTAACGAAGCCGGCGCCATGTCCTCCTGGATAGCGGCGGCCACGTCCTACAGCACCAATGGTGTGAATATGATACCGTTTTATATTTACTATTCCATGTTCGGTTTTCAGCGGGTCGGTGATCTGGCCTGGATGGCCGGTGATATGCAGGCGCGCGGCTTCCTGCTGGGCGGTACAGCCGGCCGTACTACCCTGGCCGGTGAAGGTCTGCAGCATCAGGACGGTCATTCGCATATTATGGCGGCCACCATTCCTAACTGTATTACCTATGATCCGACCTTTGCCTATGAACTGGCGGTGATTATTCATGAAGGTATGCGGCGTATGTATAAGGAACAGGAAAATGTGTTCTACTACATTACCGTAATGAATGAAAACTACCCGCAGCCTGTTATGCCTAAAGGTGTGGAAAAAGGCATACTCAAGGGTATGTATTTATTGCAGGGCGGAGGTAAGCGCCGTAAGAAGATCCAGCTAATGGGTTCCGGTACTATTTTACGGGAAGTCATTCAGGCCGCAGACATACTGGACAAGGAATGGTCGGTGGATGCCGATGTCTGGAGTGTGACCAGTTACAATGAACTGCGCCGTGAAGCACAGGATGTTGACCGCTGGAATATGCTGCATCCACTGGAAGAACCAAAGGTTTCCTATATTGAAAAGTGTCTGAAAGATCGCCGGGGTCCGGTATTATCGGCCACCGACTATATCAAGGGCTATTCGGATCAGATTAGAAAGTGGGTGCCGGCCCGTTATGAAGTGCTGGGTACCGATGGTTTTGGCCGTTCTGATACCCGTGCCCAGTTACGTAAGCACTTTGAAGTCAATGCGGTTTATATCGTTGTGGCGGCTCTGAAAGTTCTGGCTGATGAGGGGCAGTTCCCGGCCGGTAAGGTTCAGGAAGCCATTGAGAAATACGGCATTGATGTCAATAAGCCAAATCCGGCTACGGCATAGGGAGGGAACCACTGATGAGTAAGATGATAGAAGTATTTGTACCGGATATTGGTGACTTTGATGATGTTGAAGTGATTGAAGTCCTGGTTGCCGAAGGGGATCATATTAATGAAGAAGATTCCCTGATCACCGTGGAATCGGATAAGGCCACCATGGAGATCCCCAGCAGTCACAGCGGAACTGTGGCCAAAATTAAAGTTAAGGTGGGTGATCGGGTATCAGAAGGTTCGCTGGTCTTATTGCTGGATGCGGATTCTGCAGCAGAACCGGCAAAAGCAGAAGCGGTTGAAGCTCCTTCAGCCAGTGCCCCTGAACAAAAAGCGGCACCGGCTGCTCAAGCACCTGAAAAAGCAGCAGCACCTGAAAAGCCTGCCGTACCCCCGGCTAAGCGCCCGCCGCCAACCCTTAATATTGATCACGATAATTTTAAACGGGCTCATGCTTCTCCGGCGGTACGTAAGTTTGCCCGGGAACTGGGTGTGGATCTGAGCAAGGTCTCCGGTACCGGCCGCAATGGCCGTATCCTTAAGGAAAATGTGCAGGATTATGTTAAACAGGCTTTAAAAGCCCCTTCCGGCGGTGCCAGCCTGGGTGTGGAACCCATGCCGGAAATTGATTTCTCCCAGTGGGGTGATATTGAAACCACCAAACTGTCCAAGATCAATATTCTGACCGGCAAGTTCCTGCATCGTAACTGGGTGAATATTCCTCATGTTACGCAGTTTGACGAGGCGGACATTACTGAGCTGGAAGCCTTCCGTAAAAAGAGCAATCAGGAATATGCGGATAAGGGGGTTAAGTTCACCATGGTGTCCTTCCTGATGAAAGCCGTCGTTGCAGCGCTGAAAGAATTTCCGCGTTTTAACTCCTCACTGGATGCCTCCGGTGACGCCCTGATTCTGAAAAAATACTACCATATCGGCATTGCTGTGGCGACGCCGGACGGCCTGGTGGTGCCGGTGATCCGCGATGTGGATAAGAAAAGCCTGACAGAACTGGCTACCGAGCTTAGAGAAGTATCCCAGAAAGCCAGAGACAAGAAACTCAAGCCTTCTGAAATGCAGGGCGGCTGTTTTACCATTTCCAGTCTTGGCGGTATCGGCGGCACCAGCTTTACGCCGATTGTTAATGCTCCGGAAGTGGCTATTCTGGGCGTTTCCCGCTCCAGAATGCAGCCGGTCTGGAACGGTTCAGAATTTGAACCGCGCCTGATGTGCCCATTGTCTCTGTCTTATGATCACCGGGTAATTGATGGTGCGGAAGGCGCGGCCTTCAGTACCTTCCTGAGCCGGGTGCTGTCTGATGTTCGCTATTTGCTGATGTAACCGGGAGAGATAAGAATGAGTCAGATCATGGAATTAAAAGTCCCCGATATCGGCGATTTTGATGAAGTAGAAATTATTGAAGTGCTGGTGTCCGAGGGCGATACCATTAATGAAGAAGATCCGCTGATCACTGTGGAGTCAGATAAGGCCAGTATGGAAATACCCTCCTCGGCTGCCGGTGTAGTTAAATCCATTAAGGTTAAGCTGGGTGACAAGGTATCTGAAGGTTCAGTTATTGCAGAACTGGAAGCCACTGAAACGGCACAGGCGGAAACCGCAGTGTCTGAAGCGGATACTGCAGCGCCGGCAGCAGAACAGGATACTCCTGTACAGCCCAGTGCTAAAGCAGAACCTGAAGCACCGGCTGTCGCCAGCTTCAGCGGTGATGTGGATATTCAGGCTCAGGTGGTCGTGCTGGGTTCCGGCCCCGGCGGTTATACTGCGGCCTTCCGTGCGGCGGATCTGGGTAAACAGGTGGTGCTGATTGAGAAGGATGATTTTCTGGGCGGTGTCTGTCTGAATGTCGGTTGTATCCCCTCTAAGGCACTGCTGCACGTGGCTGAAGTAGTCAGTGAAGCCCGGGAGTTTTCTGACCTGGGGGTGACCTACCAGGAGCCGGAAATTGATATTAATAAACTGCGTGAGCATAAAAACAAAGTGGTCGGGCGTTTAACCGGTGGTCTGAAACAGCTGGCCAAACAGCGCAAGGTGCAGATTGTTAACGGCTACGGTAAATTTACTTCCCCTCATACCATTGCTGTTGAGGCAGCAGACGGTTCTGTGCAGGTGGTGGGCTTTGAACATTGTATTATTGCGGCCGGTTCTTCGGTTACCAGACTGCCCTTTATTCCCTGGGATGATGAACGGGTCTGGGACTCAACCGATGCCCTGGAAGTTAACAATATACCTGAACGCCTGCTGGTTGTGGGCGGCGGTATTATCGGCCTGGAAATGGCCACGGTTTATCATGCCCTTGGGGCAAAAGTCACCGTGGTGGAACTGGGGTCGGGTCTGATCCCCGGAGCCGATCGTGATCTGCTCAAGCCTTTTGAACGTACTGTGAAAAAACGTTATGAGAATATCTTTGTCAATACCCGGGTAACCGAACTGACCCCTACTGATGAAGGTATTGTGTGCAAGTTTGAAGGCGATAAAGCACCTGAACAGGATACTTTTGATAATGTCCTGGTGGCCATCGGCCGCTCCCCGAACGGCAAGCTGATTGATGCTGATAAGGCCGGGGTACAGGTTAATGAGTATGGCTTTATTCCGGTGGATTCCCAGCAGCGTACTAATGTTGAGCATATTTTTGCCATTGGCGATGTGGTGGGGCAACCCATGCTGGCACATAAAGCGACCCATGAAGCCAAAGTGGCGGCTGAGGTCATTGACGGACAGCCGCGGCATTTTGATGCCCGTACCATTCCATCCGTCGCCTATACCGATCCGGAAGTGGCCTGGTGCGGTCAGACTGAAGAGCAGCTTAAGGCCGAAGGCATTGACTATGAAAAAGGCGTATTCCCCTGGGCTGCCAGTGGGCGGGCTTTATCAGTGGGAGCTGATGTGGGAATGACCAAAGTGTTATATGACAAAAATACCCACCAGATGCTGGGTGCCGGTATTTTAGGCAAGAACGCCGGTGAGCTGATTGCCGAAGCGGCTCTGGCCGTTGAAATGGGCGCAGAAATGGAAGATGTCGCTCTGACCATTCACCCTCATCCCACTCTGTCAGAAACGCTGAACTTTGCCACGGAAGTAGCTGAAGGTACCTGTACGGATATTTATCTGCCAAAGAAAAAATAGCCGCTAAATAACCGTTCTGGAAAATTCGTTTAATTCCGGGAGTGCGGGCATCCCTGCCCGCATTATTACACCTTAAATAAAACGAATTAATACTGCTTATGTCTAAGGGTAGTATGTCTGTGATGATGGTTGAGCTCATATTGATTTAATAGCATTCATAATCTAATCTTAAATGAGTCCGTCTGTTTGTTATTAATGAGATACTGATGTGCTCCGTTTTATAAAAAAACTTATTCTGTTTTTACTTATATTCCCTTTATTCTCATTGAGTGTTTATGCAGATTCTGTTTCTGAACCTCAACATAAGAAACGGGTAATGTTTATTGACTCTTATCATTCCGGCTATGCATGGTCAGCGGGGGTAGTGGCTGGTGCCCGCTCTATACTGGAAACATCAGGCGTTGAATTTAAAGTCTTTTCTATGGACACCAAACGTCATCAGGATGAAGCATTTATCAAAGCTTCAGCTCTAAAAGCCAAAGCAGCAATAGAACAGTTTAATCCTGATGTAATTATTGCCTGTGATGATAATGCCAGTAAGTATTTAATTGAGCCCTTTTATAAAAACCATTCAATTCCTGTTGTTTTCTGCGGCATAAACTGGGATGCCTCGGCTTATGGCTATCCCTATAAAAATGCTACAGGCATGGTAGAAATATCGATGATGGCTGAGCTGGTAAAAGAATTAAGGCGTTATGCTAAAGGCAAATCCATTGGTGTTCTGGCAGGTAATGTCATCAGTGATCGAAAGAGCGTAAAGAATTATGAAGATAAGGCTAAAGTTAAATTTGATCATAAAATTTTTGTTTCTGATATAAAACAGTGGAAACAGGCCTATATAAAACTTCAGAATGAAGTCGATATACTTATTATTGAAAACAGTATGAGTATCACAGGCTGGAAACCAGGGGATATCTATCCTTTTATTTTAAATAATACCCGAATTCCAACGGGTTCAGTACAGATTAATATGCGGCCGTATGTGCTTGTTGGATTTTTACAGGTACCCGAAGAACAGGGGATCTATACTGCAAAAACAGCACTGAGAATTCTGGCCGGTGAATCACCGGAAAATATCCCCCTGGTGACTAATCATCAGGTCATTGCTTCAGTGAACCTGGATCTTGCAGAAAAACTGGGTATTGTATTTGAACTGGAGTTTTTGCGTAATGCAAAATCATTTCGATGGGAAGCAATAGATAAATGAAACTATTAGCCCGTCTTAGTTTATTCACCCTGATCATCGTCCTGGTGACGGCATTAACCACTACTTTTTTTAGTATTAATACTATCCGTGGAATTATCTATGATCTGAACAGCCAGCTTATTCAAAAAGATATGGATAATCTGCAGTCCTTTATTGAAGGTGAATATTTTGCCTTACAGAAACATGGCCTGGAAAATGTAAATACCTATTATCAGAAAGTTCTTAGCAGAATAAAACGGGAAATTAACAGTAATTATACGGATAATTTTAAAAACATTATTGTGCTGGATAAAAATGCCAGGCAAATTCTGTTTGTCGGGCCGGATAACAAAAAACTGCAGGGAGAAAACGCCAGTATTATTCATATGAATACCGTCAATATTCATCCGGTTAAAATACGGGAGCAGGGTGAATATGTTTATTTTTATAAAAAAATACCTCAATGGAAGCTGGGCCTGTTTATTGTTGTAAATAAAAAAGCCATGTATTCCCGTCTGAATGACTACATTGATACCATTATGGCGGGGCTGATAATTATTATTTTTATGGCTCTGTTTGCAGGTTTTTTATTTTCCAGATACCTGGTTGCTCAGGTTCAGGAAATTCTCAACCAGATCACCGAAATTAAAAGCGGAAATCTAACGGCTCGTATCAAAAATATCAGTGGCCGGGATGAAATATCAGAGATTAAAAAAGGTCTTAATACCATGACCGATATTATCGCTGAGAAAATTAATAATCAGAAGCTGGCAGAAATGAAAGCCCAGCAGTTATCCTTATTCGATCCTCTAACCAATCTGCCCAATCGTCGTATGTTAATGGAACGCCTGGAAGAAGAAATTGCCCGTAATTACCGTCATAAAATTACCGGAGCACTGTTGTTTATTGATCTGGATGATTTTAAAACCGTTAATGACACCTGCGGTCATCGGGTAGGCGATTTACTATTACAGGAAGCGGCAAAACGTCTGGACAGTTTAATTAGAAAAGAAGATCTGGCCTGTCGTCTGGGCGGGGATGAATTTGTTGTGGTGTTATCGGATTTGAGTCCGGATCAGATGACCGCCTCTGCACAGGCTAATACCACGGCCAGTAAAATTCTGGAAATTCTCAGTCAGCCCTATATGTTAGAAGGGCAGCAACATCAGATCAGCTGCAGTATCGGTATTGTATTATTTCCGGAAGAAAGTCGGGACAGTCATGACCTGGTTAAATATGCTGATATTGCCATGTATCAGGCTAAAAACAGCGGTAAAAACACCATTAAGCAGTTTTCCAACTATATGCAGAATATTCTGGAACACCGCCTGTATTTACAGAATGAACTGCGTACTGCAATAAAACACAAGGCGCTGAGTATTTACCTGCAGCCTCAGTATAATACTCAGGGGCAGATCATATCTGCAGAAACCCTGGTGCGCTGGAAGCATCCTGAAAAAGGCTTTATTTCTCCAGCTGAATTTATACCGGTTGCGGAAGAATCGGGTCAGATCCATGCATTGGGTAAAATAGTCATGTCCCTGGTACTGGAGCGTTTGCAGGAAATTTTGGCCGGAGAAGTGCCTGAATCATTTAGACGGGTTGCTATTAATGTCAGTCCCTGGGAATTCAGTCGCAAGGACTTTGTTGATGAAGTAAAAAACCTGCTGGATAAATATCAGATACCCGCTGACTTCCTGGAGCTGGAAATAACTGAACAGACCCTGGTGGGAAACTTTTCTCTGTTTGCAGAAAAAATGAAACAGATGCAGAAAATGGGTATTCATTTCTCCATTGATGATTTTGGCACTGGATACTCTTCCCTGTCTTATCTGAAATTACTGCCGGTTAATATGCTTAAAATTGATCGCAGCTTTATTCGTGATATCGGGATTGATAAAAATGATGATGCTATTGTCAGAACCATTATTATGATGGCAAGAAACCTGGGACTTGAAGTGATTGCTGAAGGGGTGGAAAATAAGAAGCAGATGGATTTTCTACTGGCTAATGACTGCCATCTGTTTCAGGGCTACTATTTTTCAAAGCCGGTTGCAGTGGATGAGTTTATAAAACAATTAATGGACAATAATAAAAATAATGATTAAACAGGGTATTTACTGAAAAAATGACTCGTCTGTTAACACAATTATTAACAACATTCTTATGTGGCGCTTTTTCATTAACGGTACTGGCACAGATCAGCCTGACCGATGAAGAACGCAGTTATCTGCACAGTAAACAGAAAATTACCATGTGTATCGATCCGGCCTGGATGCCGCTGGAAAAAATTGAAAAGGGTAAGCACATTGGCATGACTGCCGACTATATCGCTATTTTGCAAAAGAAAATTGGTGTGCCTATTGAACTGGTGCCTACAGTATCCTGGACACAATCTATTGAATACGCTAAAGCCAGAAAATGTGATATTTTTTCGCTGGCTATGCCTACAGAAGAACGGCTGACCTATATGGATTTTACCCGGCCGTACCTGACCATCCCCCTGGTTCTGGCGACTAAAATGGATAAGTTTTTTGTGGTGGATATTTCTAAACTTGAGGGTAAGAAACTGGGTGTTGTTAAAGGCTATGCCTTTGGGGAAATTCTCAGAAAAAAATTTCCCGGCCTGACCATTGTTGATGTAGACTCACTTTATGACGGGCTGGAAAAAGTAAACCATGGAGAACTCTACGGCTTTATCGGTACTCTGGTCACTATTGGTTACGAGTCCCAGAGAAATTTTGTGGGAGAAATTAAAATTGCCGGTAAATTTGATGAGCAGTGGCAATTAGGTGTCGCTACTCGTAATGATGAACCGCTGTTAAAAAACATTTTTGATAAGGCCATAGCCGATATTTCTGAAAAACAGAAACAGGACATTTTAAACCAATGGTTGTCGATCCGTTATGAGCAGGTTGTTAATTACAGAGATTTATGGCCGTGGCTTATTCTGAGCGCGGTGGTTTTAATGTTTATTCTGTACCGTTTTTATGTTCTGAGAAAGTACAATGAACAACTGCAGCGTTTGACCATTACCGATAATCTGACTCAAATTTATAACCGCCTGAAGCTGGATGCTGAACTGGAACAACAGGCTAATCTGTATGACCGGTATAAGCAGCCCTTTAGTATTATGATTATTGATATTGACCTGTTTAAACAGGTTAATGACCGTTATGGACATCAATCCGGCGATGTGGTGCTGGTTGAATTTACCCAGGTCATTAAAAAGCATATCCGTAAAACCGATATTTTCGGGCGTTGGGGCGGTGAAGAATTTATGCTGATTATCCCTAACACCGATATTCATAAAGCCATGATTCAGGCAGAAAAATTAAGACTATTAATAGCCAAACATAACTTTAAAATTGTTGGACATTTAACCGCCAGTTTTGGTGTGGCACAGTTTGATGAGGAAAATAATACCATTAAACAGCTCATTTCAAAGGCGGATAGAGCATTATACCAGGCTAAAGATCAGGGTAGAAATCGGGTGGTCAGGCTTTGATTATTGCATTTAACCCTCAAAAAGAGTGAAATATAAGGTAAAACCCTATTGCATGTCGTGTTTTTTTTGCATATCCTTGTCTAGACTGTTGGATTTTTTATAGAAATCCGTTATAGTCGAGTGGCCTGCAATGACTCAAGGCGGTTTTTTCGTTAAGTATTTTCAGATAAAACATTTATAACAAACTTTTATCCGCAAATTACTGATATAGTCAAATCCTCATTGTTTCATCTGCACAACCCCAATAACGTAAGTCATTATCCCTTCGGTCGGCTTTTTATCGAGCCTGAATGACCTGAACGAATAGTCACTTGCTTTGTAATTTAAGTTAGTTTTAGGATTTATACAATGAGTACTGGTACAGTTAAGTGGTTCAACGAATCTAAAGGTTATGGTTTTATCAGCCCTGATGACGGTAGCGATGATGTTTTTGTACATTTTCGTGCAATTTTAGGTGATGGTTTTAAAACTCTGAACGAAGGTCAGAGTGTAACCTATGAAGTGGAAAAGGGCCCGAAAGGTCTGCAGGCTGCACAAGTGCAACCACAGTAAAAAACTGTTTCACAAAAAAGCCCCTTAGTCGAAGTCAAATAAGTCATTAGACTCTTTGTCATAAGATAAGGGGTTTTTTTTTGCCTGTTGAAAAGTTTTGTATAAGTCAGGATGGATATGATTTTTATTAACGGTCTTCATTTTAAAAATTTACGTGGTGATATATACGGTGGTTTGACGGCGGCTGTGGTTGCTTTGCCGCTGGCTATGGCCATGGGTGTGGCTTCAGGGGCAGGGCCAATTGCCGGAATGTACGGCGCTATATTTGTCGGTTTTTTTGCGGCGCTTCTGGGGGGGACTCCGGCTCAGGTATCAGGGCCGACTGGTCCCATGACTGTCGTAATGTCGGCTATTTTTATTCAGTATACCGGCATGTATCCGGATGATCCCATGCAGGGCGCGGCACTGGCTTTTACCGTGGTGGCACTGGGCGGACTGTTTCAAATAGCTCTGGGTTTATTAAAGTTTGGTAAATATATTGAACTGGTCCCTCATCCGGTGGTGTCCGGTTTTATGACCGGGATAGGGGTTATTATTATTTTGCTGCAGTTTGGCCCCCTGTTTGGTCATGCAGCGGATTCTAAACCCCTGCAGGCAGCTGAATCCCTTCCTCAATATATTCAGCAGTATGATATGCCTTCTTTATTGCTGGGTATTGCCGCCCTTGTGATTGTTTATGGCGTGCCGTTTTTTCTGCCGCGTCTGGCTCGTCTGGTTCCCTCACCTTTGCTGGCT
>JALVDE010000253.1 GCA_027009375.1 Gammaproteobacteria bacterium | reverse complement strand
GATCATTGCCGTCAGAATGGACCAGCACCACATCCAGATAATCGGTATTGAGTTTTCTCAAACTGTTTTCTATGGTGGTTCGGGTCGCTCTGGCAGAAAAGTCAAAGTGAGACTGACCATTAATAAATGATTCCCCAACCTTGGAGACAATGACCCAGTCCTGACGCCGGGTCAGCAACTGCCCCAGACGTTCTTCACTATTACCATAGGCCGGTGCGGTATCCAGCAGGTTAATACCCAGATCCCTGGCCAGGGCTAATAACTCCACAACGGCCTTATCATCGGGTATTTTAAACGCCCAGGGGTATTTTACCTGCTGATCCCGACCGAATTTTACCGTACCCAGCCCCAGAGGGCTGACCGGTATGCCGGTTTGTCCCAGTTCTTTTAATTGCATTTCTTTTAATTGTATTGTCAAGATTTACCCTTATCCTGTCCTTTTCCCAGAGGGAGAAAGAACAAAACTATATTCTGGCTATGTTAACCATTTCTGAGTTTTTTCCCAGGGCAGCTCTGAGGTTCTGGCCGGCTTACCCTGGATATTTAATTGCTGACCATTAGCAGGAATGGTCTGTTGTTTCAGCTGTTCTATAATTTTATCTGCCATTAACGGCGCCATAGCCAGCTTTACCGGCCAGGCCGTTATAATATTATCCTGAGTAAATACTGCGGGTTCAGCCGGGCGACTGCCGTCAGGCATTTTAGGTTCGGCCCGGTCAATGGCCAGTACTGACCATTCACAGGCAGAAAAATCCATCCAGGGCATCAGTTTGCGCAGCTCTTTTTTAGCGGCTCTGATCTGTTCTTCATCTGATCGCCCCACCCCCTGCTCAGCTATTTCCCCGCCCAGATACCAGACCATTTGTCCCTTTCCCAGAGCATGGGACGTAATGGTCATTTTAGGCAGGGCACTGGCACCCAGACAATGGGCATATAATCGTGGTAAAACCGATTCTGATGCCTTAAGCATAGGCATTAACAGGGGACGCCGCTGCATTTTGGGCTTATCCATTCCCAGTGTATTTAATAAGGTTTCATTACCGGCACCGGCTGTCAGAATCAATGTCCCGGCACAGAGTTCAGCTCGACCTTTATCATCTTCAATACAGTATTTACCACCCGTATTTTTATGGATTGTTTTAACCCTGAGCTGTAAAATCCTGTCTGCATACTGTGTTCTAATGGCTTCCAGCACGGTTTTAATATCCAGTACCGGCTCATCCAGCTGATAGACTTCACCCTGAAAATCCTGCCTGTTAAAAGGCGGCATATAATGGGCCGGCTTTAGATGCTGCATACGACTACTCATAACCTTACTGGCAAAAAATCCGGTCAGCCGAGAGGCCAGGCTTTTATTAGACCACAGGTATTGATGCTCCGAGAGTTTTGCCGCCCCGCTTAGATCCACTTCGCCCTGCCCCTGCAGACAGGCTTTCCAGCGCTGCGGCATCTGGCCGATGGATTGCGCTGAATGCGTCAGCTTACCGGTCAGTGCGTATTTAGTTCCGCCGTGAATGATCCCCTGGGAAGCCCCGGTCTGCACACTGCCCAGACTGTCGGCCTCCAGTAAAACGGCCTGATAACCTTCTTTCAGTAAACGCGCCAAAGTCCACAGACCCGCTATTCCGCCGCCAATAATGGCAATATCAACAGACTGATGACTCATCTGAGAACATTTCCTGTTAACATAAACTACTCACTAAAACCTGAACACCGTAAGAGTATCCGGGCGTGGAGCCTGTATTATATGCACACCACCTATTCAGCATCTTTATTTTCAACCGAATCATCTGCCGCACGAATAGAACGTATCAGACCGGTAGTGGAACAATTATCCACATATTCCATAACCAGAACTTCACCACCCTGCTCCCGTACACACTCTCCGCCTGGGATATCGTCGGGATTATTATCCCCGCCCTTAACCAGTACTGAGGGCGATACCTCACAAATCAGACGGGTGGGGGTATCTTCGTAAAACGGTACCACCCAGTCCACACAGCTCAGACCGGCCAGCACCTGCATACGCCGCTGCATGGTATTAACCGGACGTTCCGGTCCTTTAATGCGTTTCACCGAATCGTCATCATTGACGGCCACTACCAGTCGGTCACCCAGTTTTTTGGCCTGCTCCAGATAGGTAACATGGCCGGCATGCAGAATATCAAAACAGCCATTGGTCATAATCACCTTTTCTCCGTGATTTTTAGCATCCCGCACCAGTTCCACCAGGCGTTGTTCTGTCACTATTCCCTGCTCTACATCACTGAGCTGACGCATGGCGGTACGTAATTCATGTACGGTGACGGTGGCTGTACCCACCTTACCCACGACCACGCTGGCCGCCAGATTGGCAAGTCTGGTGGCATCAACCAGAGAAAGGCCGGCTGCGACCGAAGCCGCCAAAGTGGCAATGACCGTATCACCGGCTCCGGTTACATCAAACACATCTCTGGCACGGGTGGGCAGATGCACTGGATTTTGCCCCGACTGAACCAGGGTCATGCCTTTTTCACTGCGGGTAATTAACAGTGCATCCAGTTCCAGCTGCTGACGTAATTGTTCCGCTTTTTCCAGTAGTTGTGCATCATTTTCACAATGCCCCACTATGGCTTCAAATTCTGATAAATTGGGCGTCAGTAAGGTCGCACCTCTGTAAATTGAAAAATCATGGCCCTTAGGGTCAATAATAACCTGCTTACCCTCAGCTCTGGCCAGAGAGATCAGTTCAGGCAGTTCCCGTAGGGTACCTTTTTGATAGTCAGAAAAGAGTACTACATCATAGTCAGGCAATTGCTCCTGATATGCACTGGATAAGGACTCACAGCTATCGGCATGAAAACCATCCTCAAAATCAAGCCGGATTAACTGCTGATGACGACTGAGAATACGTAACTTGGTAATAGTGGTACAGTTTTCCAGTTCTACAAAACAGCAATCCACACCCTGATTCATTAGCCGTTGTTTTAATATTCTGGCCGGCTCATCCTGTCCGGTTAAGCCCACCAGTGCCGGATGACCATTTAATGCCGCAATATTAAGTGCCACATTACCCGCACCGCCTGGACGCTCTTCTGACTCTTCAATTTTAACCACCGGTACCGGTGCTTCGGGAGAAATTCGGGAAGTTGGCCCATGCCAGTACCGATCCAGCATTAAATCCCCGACAACGAGGATTCTGGCCTGAGAGAAATCAGGGATGGTTATTTGCATATATTTTGTTCTTTTATAATTTTATAATCTGGTCTGTCCAGAATAACTCAATACCTGAATTGCTTCTGCAACCCCCTCTGAAGAAGAATGCTGAAGTCAGGCAAATGGATAGACACTAAGCTGCTGCTCTATGGTATCATACCAGCTTATTTTAAGCGTAGCTAAACCGTCTATTGTACAACCAACACCTTTTTTTACAAAAATAATAACATATGAGCACTGAGGATTTTTCCTGGCAGGATTATCTTGCCCCAAAATACTGGCCATCGTGGCTGGGTCTGGGGAGTATGAGGATTCTGGCCATACTACCGTATCGCACTCAGCTGTTTATTGGGCGTCGATTAGGTGACTTATTTGCCCGCTTATCCCCTTATCGCCGGGAAATTGTACAAACCAATATCCGCCTTTGCTTTCCTGAACTATCGGCCTCTGAACAACAGAAACTGATCCGCGATCATTTTCATTCTATTGGCATCAGTATTGCCGAAACTGCACTGGCCTGGTGGGCCAGTGATAAAAAACTACGCAAAATGTTAACCGTAAAAGGTTATGAACATATTGAAAAAGCACTTAAGGATAAAACCGGCGCCATTTTGCTTGGTGCTCATTATACCACCACTGAAATTGCCGGCCGCATGCTAAATATTGATCATAAACTGGCCGTCAGCTATCAGAAAATGCGCAACCCGATTTTTAATCACATGACGCTTAAAGGCCGTGAAAAATGTATGGATCGGGTATTTGGCCGGGATGAAATTCGCGCCACCTTTCGCTACATTAAACAAAATCATTTAATGTGGATTGCTGTGGATCAGGACGCCGGAATCGAAAACAGCCTGTTTATCCCTTTTTTCGGTACCCAGGCCGCCAGCCAGACCGTGGCTTCACGTATGGCCAAAGTGACTAAAGCTCCGGTGATCCCTTATATATCCAGAAGACTGGACAATGCCCGGGGCTATGTCATTGAATTTTTACCGCCTCTGGAGAATTTTCCGGGGGATTCACTGGAAGAAGACACCCTGCGTACCAACCAGATCCTGGAAAAATTTATCCGCCAGGCACCGGAACAATACTTATGGGTACACCGCCGTTTTAAAACCCGTCCTGAGGGTGAGCCGAAACTGTATCGAAAAAAACCCAGACGAGCCAGAAGAAATAAAAAATAATATGGCTGTTCAATAAATGACCAAAAGTACTCTGTTAATCGGCAGTTTAAAAATCCTGTCCTGGCTTCCTTTACCTGTTGTTCATGGCCTGGGCATAATCACAGGTTCACTGCTGTACTGGATACCCAATAAAACCCGGCGGGTTGCTGAAAAAAACCTGCAGCTCTGCTTTCCCCAGCAGTCTGAACAGCAACGTAAACAATTACTGCACCAGAGCATGATTGAAAGCAGCAAAACCATGCTGGAAATGGGTGCCATGTGGTTCTGGCCGGTAGAACGCTTGTGGAAACTGGATAAAGGTGTTATCGGTCGGGAAAATATTGAGAAAATTCGTGCCGAGGGGCGGGGAGTTATAGCCCTGACCCCGCACCTGGGGCAATGGGAATTTCTGGGTATGCTGGCACAGAGCATTGCCCCCATGACCAGTTTATACCGGCCACCGAGAATGCAGGAATTTGATCGGTTTTTAAAATCAGCCCGTAAACGCCTGGGCAATACCCTGGCACCCACGACTGCATCCGGGGTAAAAATGATTTTTTCCTGTCTAAAAAAAGGGGAAATGGCCGGTATTCTACCGGATCAGGATCCTGGCAACAGCGGTGTTTTTGCCCCTTTTTTTGGCATCGATGCTAATACTATGACACTGATAAACAAGCTGGCAGGTCGTAGTCATGCCGGAATTGTTATTGCTTATGCTGAACGGCTGCCCTGGGGAAAGGGTTTTATAACTCATATTCACCCGGTTAAAAGCGCAGACATTCTGAATAACGACCCGGTAAAAGCCGCAACCGCCCTTAATCAGGCCATTGAAAAATGTGTCCTTGAGCAACCCACTCAATATCAGTGGATTTATAAACGCTTTAAAAAACGCCCTGCGGGCACTGCCAAACTGTATTAAACCTCAAATAACGTTACAATAACTGAATGAAATATCATCTTTTTGCAGATAACAATACTGAACAGCTGTTTAAACTGAATAATCTGGCCTCATTTTCCGAACTCTGGGAACTGCAGGCTGAGTGGTTTGAGGAGCCTAATCAACGGCGTAACGGCTGGAGCGGCGTCATTAAATACACCTTAAAAGATGCCCAGGGCACAGAAATACCAGTGTTTATCAAGCGTCAGCAGAACCATAATCATAAAACCCTGCTGCACCCTCTTAAAGGTGTTCCAACTTTTAGGCGAGAATATTTTAATATCTTACGACTGCAGAAGAAGTCCGTGCCTACTATTGAACCGCTATACTATGGCGAACAACATATTAATGGTGATGCCCAGAGCATACTTATCACCCGCTCCCTGGAAGGCTATATCAGTTTTGAAGAATTATTTACACTGGATGAATTACCTCCTGCTGATATTATGCATAAAATCATGCAGACTGCGGGACAGACTGTGCGCATGATGCACAATGCCAATTATCGCCACGGTGCATTATTTCCAAAACATTTTTTTACCCGTTATAGCGAGACAGAAGTTGATGTGCGGCTGATTGACCTTGAAAAACTGAAATGGCTGCCCTTTAAAAGCCGCCTGAGTTTTAATGATCTGTCCCGTGTGATCCGCAGAAGACCGCCCGGAACAAAGCAGGAATTCGATATCCTGATAGATGCTTATCTGAAATATGGTGAAGACTTAAGCAATACGGCATTGGCCAGAAAGTTACATGCGCTGAGTGAACGGATTAATCATTAAACTGCTGACTGTGCAGTTGTTTATAGGTCTCACCTTTGGCCATAAGCTCGCTATGGCTGCCCTGCTCAATAATTTCGCCATGGTCCATAACTACAATTTTATCCACGTGTTCAATAGTGGATAAACGGTGTGCTATTACAATAGTAGTACGGCCTTTGGTCACATTTTTCAGTGCATCCTGAATTTTGCGTTCCGACTCTGTATCCAGGGCCGATGTAGCCTCATCCAGAATTAATATCGGCGCATCTTTTAACAGTGCTCTGGCAATGGCCAGGCGTTGTCGCTGTCCTCCGGACAATAAGGTACCGTCCTCACCTACCTGGGTATCCAGCCCCTGCTCCTGCTCATCAATAAACTCCATGGCATGTGCCAGAGTGGCAGCCTGAATAATATCTTCCCGACTGGACTGACTCAGTGAGCCATAGGCAATATTCTTTTCTATGGTATCGTTAAACAGGGTTACCTGTTGTGTCACCAGGGCTATCTGATCACGCAGATTACTTAAACGGTACTCATTCAGCGGCTTGCCATCAAGCAATATTTCACCATCAGGCGCTTCATAAAAACGCAGAACCAGGTTGGCCAGGGTGGATTTTCCACTGCCTGAATGCCCAACCAGGGCAACGCTCTGACCCGGTTCAATGGTCAGATTAATATTTTTCAGAATCGGTTTTTCAGTATCCGGGTAATGAAAATTCAGGTTTTTAAATTCCAGCCTGCCTTTTACCCTGTCCACTTGCAGGGTACCGGTATCCTGTTCTTCATGTTCATCCAGGATCTCAAAAATACTTTCTGCGGCGGCCACTCCACGCTGGATAATGGCATTAACCTCACTTAACTGACGAATGGGCTTGGGCAGTAAACCTGCGGCCGTCATATAGGTAATAAAATCTTTGGGCTCCATATCTCCAATAAAGGAAAGTGCCACAAAAACCAGGGAAGCCAGGGCAAAAGCCACAATCATCTGCAGCACCGGCGTATTAATAGCGGAAGTCATAATTAACTTCATATTCTGGGTAAAATTATTTTTATTAACCTTGTGAAAACGTTTTTTCTCAAAGTCCTGTCCGGCAAAACTCTTGACTTCTTTATAGCCGTTAATAGCTTCCGAGGAAACATGGGTTAAATCCCCCATGGAAACCTGGATTTTTTTACTTAATTTTTTAAAACGTTTACTGGCAAAACTGACAATAAAGGCAATCAGCGGGGCTACCGCAACAAAAGCCAGAGACAATTCCCAGTTCAGGTAAAACAGGTAACCCAGCAGGGCAATTACAGCAATTCCTTCACGTATCAGAACCTTAATGGC
The DNA here is from genome assembly GCA_027009375.1 of Gammaproteobacteria bacterium. GTDB lineage: Bacteria > Pseudomonadota > Gammaproteobacteria > GRL18 > GRL18 > JANELJ01. Next base: position 3,070 of record JALVDE010000253.1, on the reverse strand, counting down.
ATCCGTTGCAGCGCGGGTGACCATAGTGATATTAAAGGTAATTAACGAAATCAGGTGACCGGAAGTATTTTTTTCGTAGAAGCGATTGGGCAGGTAAACCAGTTTATCAAACACGGCATTGCGCAGTTCACGCACAATAGAAAAAGCCACCCTGGCCAGAAAATAATTACCCACAAAACTGCCGAGACCACGCATCAGGTAAATACCCAGCAGGGATAACGGAATTAGATAGACAGCCTGCGGATCACGGGTATACACCGCATCCGCCAGCCAGCCAGCCATTGTTGCCAGCAAAGGCTGAGAACTGGAATACAGAACATAGCCGACAATACTCAGGGCAAAAAACTGCCAGTATGATTTCATGTACGCCAGCAGACGCAAATATACCTGCAGCCCTGATTGTTTCTCTTTACTCACAATTTGCCTAATCTATATTTTGAAAAGTGCATATAATAACACAGTCTTATAATTCTCGATATTGTCCCTGGTTGGCCTGATCATGTTTTATATCTGAGTTACCCCGATATGTTGTAATATTTTTGTTACCAGTTCTGAGAACTGTCTATGCACTGTTGAAGTTTCAGGCCAGTTTTTTATAAAGCGTTTTAAATCACGTCTGAAGGCTTTTTTAAACTGCCGATCATTACTATGAAACTGCATGGCATCGAGATCAATTAACGTTAAACCATTTTCTGTCAGCAGAATATTATTGGCTTTTAAATCCCCATGGGACATTCTGGATAATATCATTGCCATAAATAACTGTTCAAAGTCCTGCAGGGTATTTTTACTCAAACTTTGCTGTTCACTTAGTACCGACAGAGCATCAGGAGCGGGTTCATATTCGCTGAGATAAAAGGCTTTACCTCTGAACCAGCCAGAACGCTGCTCAATTACGGCAATCGGTTTGGGTGTTTTAATCCCCAGAACATGCAACTGGTGAGCATTCTGCCAGGTTTTCCATGCTCTTGTCGGCCGCCAGAATCGGCTGAGCCGATGACGGAAATTTTTAATATTGTAGCGTTTAATAACAACTTTCTGCTCAGCACACTCAGCCAGTGCTACAGTAGCCGTATTACCATCTTTTAGACGCTCTGAAGATTCTGTTAACTCATCCAGACGTCTGTAAAAGCTCAGCCATGGGCCGGAAGAATAATCACGCTGCACAACTTTCAGTAATGACCAGGATTTTTCATAGCGAAACTCACTGCAGTTCCTGGCGGCCTTCTGTACATATTTTCTGATCCGCCAGTGGCGCCACTTTTGAATATGCCGTTCAATCTGTTTTTGGCTAATGGTAAATCCAGGAGCCATCTGCTGCTGATAAGCATGGAGAAAGATTTCCAGGAACTGATCGTAAATAATGGGTAATTGAGATAACACATCAGCCAGATTTTTATGGATCTGGTTCAGTTGTTTACTAACCGATGAACTCAGTTCGGATACATCACCACAGTCCAGGGTATAAATTTTTTCGTTTTCCTGATCCACCAGAAAATTATTCAGATGCAGGTCGATTTGCTGCACATAGGAAATATGCATGGCGGCAACCAGTGTCATTAACTGTTTAATATAATGCTCTGATTTTGCATCCGGTTTAAAGGATATAACATCTTCCAGGGTAGTCTGAGTCTGGATCTGTTCATACAGTACGCAATAGGCTTTATGAGTTTTATCTGCGTTAGTAAAACTGCCATATGACAGTCTCTGTGGTATTAATATCCCGGTTTTTTTTAAAAGTTCATAGCCTGTTATTTCATTGTTAAAATCATTTTCTGCTTTATCAGGATGAAAAAATATTTTGACAATAATGCTTTTATTGCCCTGTAGTTCAGAAGCATCCATTAAGGCCTGACAGACAATACGTCTTTGCGGAAGCAGTCTGAGGACTTTTATACAGTTAAGGACTTTAGTACAACAGTTAAGATCTTCTGTATATTTTATCTGGAAAGGAACAGGCAGGGTTCTTCCCATCTGAAACAGCAGGAAGGGGTCCAGTACAATAAGCTGACGACCGTTTATTTTATTCTCGTTCATGGAAGAACTGTAAAACTTTTCTGATTTGTTTTTTATGCTGTCGATTTAACTTTTTACATTGAGCATAATCTTTATAGAAGGCTAATCTCTGCGTTCGACTTAGTTCATATTTCGCACGTTTATCCAGACAGGCCAGATCCTTAATAATACGATAAGCTAAAAAAGGTCGAATCCATTTCATTCCGGCTGGACAGTCAATCAGGTATATGTATGGATAGTCAGACTTTATATCCACCATAATATTGCGCCATTTAAGATCATTATGGGCAAAATGATGAGCATGCAGTTTGCGGGTAATTTCCGCCAGCTGGTGACTGACCTGAGACAACCATTTTTTATGTTTTAAACGTTCCGGCATATTATCAGCTATATGCACCAGGTCGAAACAGTTGCTCAGTTCTTCGGTGATAAGAATACCCCGTTGCACAACAATCCCTTTACGCTCTTCACCATAAGCAACCAGGGGGGCGGCCGGTATCCCTATTTTTTTAAACCAGAGCAGGTTCTTCCACTCCATTTTAACTTTGCTGAAACTGATGAAACGCGGCACTACCCGTTTAAAACGGGCATATTTTTTCAGGTAGAAGTTTTTATTATCCAGAGTAATTTTAAAAACCTTACCCTCAATATACTGTCCTTTAAAATTATAAACCTCATTAAAATCCTTTAACTGCTCGGCCACTTTTGTACCCTGATATTCAGGAACAATATGCCATTGCAGCCGTTTTGAAAACAGGGATTTAAACATGCCCGGAATAATTATGCTTTAGGTTTAAACACAGCCAGGTGCAGGGTATGCAAAATCGGAGTCTGGGCAAAGTCCTTAACCAGCTCATAACCCGCCTGCTCAAAATACCCTTTTATTTCATTTAAGGGCGTTGTTTCCTGGCTGGATTTTCTACCGCCAAGCATTACCCGTAATTTACGCTTCCACGAGGTTACCGATACCGGAGACAGGTATGAGATCAATACATACTGATTGGAAATACGGGTCAGCTCATTAATAAGATGCTGACGAGCTTCAGGGGTTAAC
>JALVDE010000252.1 GCA_027009375.1 Gammaproteobacteria bacterium | reverse complement strand
AGGTTCCAGATATGTCTAATAAAGACACTTTAAAAAAACAGGCGTTGGAGTATCATGCGCTTCCCAGGCCGGGAAAAATCAGTGTTAATCCCAGCAAGCCCTGTGCGACTCAGGATGAACTTTCCCTGGCCTATACTCCCGGAGTTGCGGCACCGGTACGAGAAATTGCCGAGGATCCCGAACTGGCTTACCAGTATACCAGCAAAGGTAATCTGGTTGCGGTGATCAGCGATGGTACGGCGGTTCTGGGGCTGGGCAATGTGGGTCCACTGGCGGGCAAACCGGTTATGGAAGGTAAGGGTGTGCTGTTTAAACAGTTTGCCGGTATTGATGTTTTTGATATTGAAGTTCAGGCAGATTCACAGGACGCTTTTATTGAGACTGTCACTAATATTTCCCCAACCTTTGGCGGTATAAACCTGGAAGATATCGCCGCTCCGCACTGTTTTGAAATTGAACGGATCCTCAAAGAACGGCTGGATATACCAGTATTCCATGATGATCAGCATGGCACCGCAATTATTATTGCGGCCGGTTTATTAAACGCCCTGGAACTGCAGAACAAGCAACTGGATGAAGTTAAAATTGTCTGTATTGGCGCCGGTTCTGCGGGCATTGCATCAATGCGTTTATTATTGACCCTGGGGGTTAAAAAACAGCAGATTAACCTGGTGGACAGAAACGGTGTGGTACACAGCGGCCGGGATGATATTAATATTTATAAGCAGGAGTTTGCTACTCAAACTGATGATCGAACCCTGGCTGATGCCATGCAGGGGGCCGATGTTCTTATTGGTGTTTCAGGGCCGAATATTGTGTCAGCAGAAATGGTGGCCAGTATGGCTGAAAACCCGGTGGTATTTGTGCTTTCTAATCCGGATCCGGAGATTGCACCGGAACAGGCTATGGCTGTGAGAAGTGATCTGATTATGGCTACCGGTCGTTCTGACTACCCTAACCAGATTAATAATGTGCTGGGCTTTCCTTTTATTTTCCGCGGAGCACTGGATGTGCGGGCAAAAACCATTAATACCGAAATGGAAACGGCGGCCGTGCATGCTCTGGCGCAACTGGCACGTTTGCCTGTTCCAGATGAAGTCAGTGCTGCCTATGGTGTAGATAAACTGGAGTTCGGCCCGGATTATATTATTCCCAAACCTTTTGATCCGCGTCTGATATCAACGGTTGCGCCTGCTGTGGCTAAAGCGGCTATTGATAGTGGTGTGGCCCGTATTGACTACCAGCCTTTTCAGAAAAGTTAGGTCTCAGACTTAAGCAGAATTTAATAAGGCCTGCACCTGTTCAATAGAAGCCCGCTGCATACTTTGACCATTTAAAGTATTCAGCGGCGTAATTCGACGTTGTTTTTCAGACAGTACAATTAAATTAATCCTGTGTTCACCTGCGTAGAACTGGTAACAGGGTAACTGCTGCGGGTGCTGTTTGCCGAAAAACAACTTCCATTCGCCCAGTTGATAGGGAATATGATGTTCCATCAGCATGGTGGCAATATGTTCCGGTGTGTCAGACAGCAGCTGGATATCAATACTGCTGTGTTTGCCGGCATAACCTGATAATACCGAACCGGTAAGGCGGGGTTGATAGTTATGAAAAAGCTGCATGGCTTTAAGAGCAGTTTCCCTGAGTTCCTGCAACTTGTCCTGGCTGTCCGGATTATACAGGGACTGATAGATTTTCAATTCTGACAGAATCTCTTCGTTATCCGGCAGACTGTGCTCATTCTGAATACCTAATTGCTGGGCGGCTTTTTTCCTGGCGTAATTAAAATTATCGGTTCCTTCTTCAGTCATCAGGCGGGCAGCCTTAACAGCTATCTGGGCACGCAGACGTAACACCTGTTTGTGTTTTTCAGAACCGCTTCTTGATGATCCGGATTTTGAATATTTAGCGGAATATTTGCCTGAATGCTTAGAAGAGTTCTTCATTGGTGGCTTCACTGCTGCTGGAAGAACTGCCGCCGCTGATGCTGCCGGCAGAACGGGTAGGCTCTGTGCCTTCTACAAAATATTCAAACAGAGTCTTTTTTGATGAAGGGGATGCCAGCAGACCGGTTTCAGCATCAATTTTTACGGTCACTACATTTTCAGGCACTCTTAAGGGCTGTTCAGGCATGTCCGCTAAGGCCACCCGCATAAAATTCATCCACATGGGTAAAGCAGCGGTACCGCCAAACTCACGTCGTCCCAGTGAACGGGGTTGATCAAAACCAACCCATGCCGTCGCCATCACCTGTCGGTTAAAGCCGGAGAACCAGGCATCAAGCTGATCATTGGTGGTACCGGTTTTTCCGGCCAGATCTTTGCGGCCCAGTTTAAGTGCCTTACGACCGGTACCAAAGCGGATCACATCACGCATAATGGTGGTTAGGATAAAGTCATTGGCTTCATCCACAACACGGGGGGCCTGCAGGCTTTCTTCTTCAGGGCAGCTCTGTTGAGGATAATCCGGACTGCAGACTGTCAGAGGCTGCTGCTGGAAAAGCACATTTTGCAGCGGATCTTCAATGCGTTCAATAAACCAGGGTGAAATATTATATCCGCCATTGGCCAGTATGGCGTAGCCGCGGGCAATCTGCATGGGGGTCAGAGTGGCGCTGCCCAGAGCCAGGGACAGGTTTTTAGGCAGTTCATCTTCCGTAAAACCAAAGCGTTTAACATAGTCTATGGCATAGTTAATACCGATATCCCGCAGGATACGGATGGAGACCAGGTTGCGGGACTTAATCAGCCCCTGTCGGAGACGGGTCGGGCCGAAGAATTTACCGCTGTAGTTATCGGGGCGCCAGAAGCCTTCAAGGTAACTGTCCTTGAATACCACTGGCGCATCATTAATCAGAGTGGCGGCAGTATAA
>JALVDE010000251.1 GCA_027009375.1 Gammaproteobacteria bacterium | reverse complement strand
CTGGGACAGCCATCATTTAGCATCATCGGACATATGATTCGGAGCATATGATTCGGGACACCCATGATTTAAAATAGCTTATTGAAAAATTTACCTGATTAGTTAGAAACCAATCTGAGACATCCATTATTTAATAAGAAATGACTATGAAGTATGGTGGTTATGGTAATGGCTTTTGTTACAACAGTAAAATTTTATGAAGTAAGGAGGGAATAATTTGGTGTGTCTATTATCTCTTTCTTTTTGAAACTCTTTTTTTGCTTAACCAGTCTGATGTTTTAGCCATCTCTTCCAGAGCTTCAAAGCGTTCTTTAGGTGTAAGTTTAAGTGATTGTTTCAACATTAAAATTCGACATCCATCCCAGGTTCCATATTTCCAGTCGGGTTTGATTTTAGTGCTCATTTTTCTTTTCTTCCAGAATGTATTTTAAGTGTTGTATGTCGTCGATGTCTTTATTTCGAGAAACATTTTGCTTCATCATTGATTAATGAAGGGAGTGAAATAACATGAACACTTAAGTCAGTTTCCAACTCAACCATTTCTGAACAGTTGTATTCGGTATCAAAGTTAAATGGTTCCGTAATAAAAATATCAAGAGTTGTCTCTGGATGTAAGTCACTGATAAGTGATAAAACCGTCATGTTTTTATGTGTGATCCATTGCTCCCGAATTTTAGGGTTAATAACCTCAGATATTGTGACTGGTACTGCTGGTACATAACCAATATTTTTCAGGGCTGTCAGAGCATTTTTTATATTTTCAGGTATTAATTGAATTACAAGATCTAAATTATGTGTCATTCGTTGATAACCGTGGATATTTGCTGCAACACCTCCCACAATCAGATATCGGATCTTATTGTCATTAAGTGTTTTTAAAATGTTTTTTAGACTGGATATTTTCATTTTTAAATATCATAGACTTAGGGAGTTTGTTTAACAAGTTCTCTTTTATTAATGCACCTATTGTTTCTAATATTATGTTATTAAGTTCTGGCCTCCTGATAATGAGAATGTGTATTAATAATTTTTTACTGGAATAAGACAAAGTTTATTTTTAAATAATTTTCTGCAGTAGTTAATACCTTTTATCCACTGGTTTCCATGTTTTTTACAGAATTTTTCAATTTGATTTTCTGCTCCAATAACGGAATAAAACTGGCTGGAGAATCCGTGTACGGTATCGTTCCAGGTTTGTTCATCCAGTTTTAGCTGTTCCAGAATTTTTGGTGTACTGGGAGTGATAGAACCTTTTTTATCATTCCTGGCTATTCGTCCAGTCCAGTCTGTTAGTTCAATATAGTCTTTTAGATCAAAAGGAATACCAGATTTTTTCTGTGAACTGGCAATAAATGGTGCCAGGGGAATAGTTTTTTCAGGTTGTTTTTGAGTGAGAGAGTCAATTCTCTGCTTGATAGAAGTGTGCTCTGATTTGTGAAGAGAGTCGCTGATACCTGCTCTGACAGGGTTAAGATCAACATAAATCATACAGGCCAGCAGGGCTTGTTCATTTAATAGTGCCTGTGTTTTAAAGCGGCCTTCCCAGAAACGCCCGGTGCAGCTATCTTCTGCATTAGCTTTACGGGCAATATATTCATTCAGGCAGCGCATAAACCAGCTTATATCCATTAAGCGAGATTTCCAGGTTTCAATGATTTCCTGTGCTTTGAGTATTTCTGCATCGGAATGACATTGGCCATAAATATATCGTTCGATTAATATGGGAATTTTAAATAATTGTGACCAGCGTTCTACAATATGACTTTCGTTCCATTGTTCAGCTTTATCTGGTCTAACACATAAAACGGTATGTAAGTGGTTGTCCATAATGGCATAAGCATAGATATCAATTGAAAAAATCTTGCTTAACTGGCTTAAACGCTCACTTATCCATGTTTTACGATGCTCATAATTTTTTCCGGAAAAAGTGTCCTGTCCACATAAAAAAGCCCGTCTGACACAACGGGATATACAGTGGTAGTATGGGGTATCAGACAAACTAATTTGCTGGTATCTGGCTTTTGGCATACAGAAAGCTCCATTTCATGTTTATGCAAGATATAAATATTTTATATGTTTAATGTACAATAATCAATGTGTGGCAATTATGGCTGTCCTAAATAAAGAAACCCTTTTGTCTTCTGGTTTTAATAGAAAGACGAAAAGGGTTGAGTTTCAGGTATAAGCTAAATATTATGCGTTATGCACTTTATTTGTAAATGCCTGTTTAACTGAGACCATTTTATAAATCTTTTTTTTCAATCGGTTTTTCTTTCTTTTTTGTAAATGCACCTGTTGGAAAACCTGGTTCAGTGTTAATTCTTGTACCTGATAGGTATGGTGAATTGTATAGGGAGAAAACATATTTCGTCCTTGTAAAACAGTTAAAATTAAAAGTTGCATCCCTGCAAAGATAACGCTCCTTAAAAATTAGAATTGAATATCTTCTTTATTTTTTTCTAAAGTTTTAGCACCAATGCCTTTAACTTCCTGCAATGTTTCAAGATCAGCAAATTTTCCATTGCTCTCACGCCAGGCGACAATAGCCTGAGCCTTGCTCAAACCAATACCTTTAAGATTGTCTGCAATGGTCTGTGCATCTGCTGTATTGATATTAACTGCCTGAGCTGAGACAGCAGATGAAAAGGCTAAGGTAAAGATTAAGGCCATCAGGTTAAATCCATATATCATTTTTTTCATTGTCTTATCCTTAAATAAATGAGTTTGTATTAAAATTTACAGGTTGCTAATTAACCTGTTGATAAAATTATAGCGATAAAAATATAAAGTTTTGTAAGAAGAGCAATTCACTATTTGTCGGAATTTGAATTAAATGAGTGTAGGTTCAAACCTACACAGTAATTCGTAAAATAACCTGATCAAAAACTGTAATAAAAACTTATCATATGGCGAATTTAAGCCGCTTTATGCTATACTCTTTTGCTGTTTATCCTGTATAGCAAGCACACTTAACAGGCCATATAATATAGTAAGATAACTGGCCATAAAATTACGGATTTTATATTTATATGCCGGACAATGAAGACAATCTGGTCAAAATTCGAGGACTGCATTTCGCCCGTGGATCTTCCAAAATTTTTACGGGTGTGGATATTGATATTCCCAGAGGGAAAATTACAGCCATTATGGGGCCCAGCGGTACCGGTAAAACAACCTTATTGAAGCTGATCGGCGGACAGATCAAACCCCAGCAGGGGACTATTCATTTTCATGGTGAAAACATTCCTTCCATGAGAACCCGTAAGTTATATGAAGTTAGAAAAAAAATGGGCATGCTTTTTCAAAGTGGTGCCTTGCTGACGGATATGAGTGTTTATGACAATATTGCTTTTCCCCTGAGGGAACATACCCAGTTGCCGGAAGTTATGATCCGCGATCTGGTTATTATGAAATTACAGGCCGTTGGTTTGCGTGGTGCCCGTCATTTAATGCCCAGCGAGTTATCCGGTGGTATGGCAAGACGGGCTGCACTGGCACGGGCTATAGCCCTGGATCCGGAAATGATCCTTTATGATGAACCCTTTACCGGACAGGACCCTATTTCTATGGGCGTTCTGGTACAGCTGATTCGCTCTATGAATGAAGCTCTGGGTCTGACCAGTGTTATTGTGTCCCATGATATTGAGGAAACTATGGCCATTGCGGATAAGGTTTATATTATATCCCAGGGTAAAGTTATTGGTCATGGCAGTCCTGATGAGATAGATAAATCTGATTCTCCCTGGATTAACCAGTTTGTACATGGTGAGGCAGACGGTCCGGTACCGTTTCATTACCAGGCTGTACCGTACAAAGAAGATTTACTGGCCCAGTAATATGTTTATAACTCCTGTGCTGTCATTTTTGACTGTTTATTTAATATGGAAAGCTGAATAATCGATATGTTTGACTGGTTTGCAAAAATTGGCAGAAGTGCCATTGACTTTTTTGCCCGTTTTGGCAGGGAAATGATTCTGTTTGTTCAGACGATTATCGGGTTTGCTACCCTGATCCCGCGTCCCGGTCTGATCATTGCGCAAATGTATTCCGTGGGTGTGCGCTCCATGCTGATTATCCTGGTATCCGGCTTTTTCGTGGGCATGGTGCTGGGACTGCAGGGCTATAATACTCTGGTTGATTTTGGTGCAGAAGAATCTCTGGGTGTGGTTGTTGCATTATCTCTGGTAAGGGAGCTGGGGCCGGTGGTTACCGCTTTATTGTATGCCGGACGTGCCGGCTCTGCCCTGACAGCAGAAATTGGTTTAATGAAGGCGACCGAACAATTGTCCGGTCTGGAAATGATGGCCGTTAACCCGGTTAATCGGATCCTGGCACCTCGCCTGCTGGCGGGTATTATCAGTATGCCTTTACTGGCTGCCATGTTCAGTGCCGTTGGTGTGTTTGGCGGCTACCTGGTGGGTGTGGATATGCTGGGGGTGGACAGTGGTGCCTACTGGTCGCAGATGCAGGCCAAAGTAGACTATAACGATGATATTGTTAACGGTGTGATTAAAAGCTTTGCCTTTGGCATTGTAACCACCTGGATTGCTGTTTATGAAGGGTATTCCTGTATTCCAACCTCTGAAGGCGTCAGTCGGGCAACCACTCGAACGGTAGTTTATTCTGCCCTGACTGTACTGGGTCTGGACTTCCTGTTAACCGCTTTAATGTTAGATTGAATGGATTAGAAGATATGTCGACGACAAGAGCATTAGAAATTTCAGTAGGTATTTTTGTAGCTGCGGGTATTGCCGCCTTGCTGGTATTAGCGGTTAATGTCAGTAATGTCAGTACTTTCCATTCCGGCAGTCAGTACACGGTAAAAGCCAGTTTTGATAATATCAGCGGTTTGAAAGAACGTTCTGCAGTGACTATCGCCGGTGTGACGGTGGGCAGAGTGAAACAGATAGATGTGGATCCGGTCACCTTTGAAGCTGTTGTACAGATGAATATTGACGGTAAATATAATGAAATTCCCGTGGATTCGTCTGCGGGCATCTATACAGCCGGTCTGCTGGGTGAAAAATATGTGGGCATTGAACCCGGCGGGGCACCGGATTTTCTGAAAGAAAACAGTGAAATTCGTCTGACACAGTCATCTATTGTTCTGGAGAAATTGATCAGTCAGTTTCTCTTCAGTCAGTCTGACTCAGACGATAAAAAAGAAAAGTAAGCCCTATGAGTACAAAATCCGTAGCACGGCTTGAAAAAACAGCACCCGGTCATTATCAATTAAGTGGAGACCTGAGTTTTCAGAGTGTGCCTGAATTATGGCAGAAAAATAAAACTGTTTTATTTATGGATGATAATTCAGATCTGGATATTAACCTTGCGGGTCTGGAACGTTCAGACAGTTCCGGTCTGGCCATTCTGGTAGAATGGTTCAGGGAAGCAGAACAGCAGAACAGGAAGATAAATTTTATTAATATTCCACAGCAAATGTATGATATTGCCAGAGTCAGCGGTCTGGATGAGATATTGCCTCTTAGGGTAAGAAAATAACTCTGAGCAATTAATCAGCAGTAAATAGTGCCCTGATATACCATGTATAAGCAAGGCAAACAGGAAATATAATGACAACAGATGAAGTAAAAGCACTTATCGAAATGGGTATGAACACCCAGGAAGTTAAAGTAACCGGTGATGGCAGTATGTTTGATGTTCTGGTGGTTTCAGAGCAGTTTGAAGGACTTACACCAGTAAAAAAACAACAAATGGTTTATGCAACAGTCAATCCCCAGATTACCAGTGGTGATATACATGCCTTAACCATTAAGGCCTATACACCTGCAGAATGGTCAACTGCCAGTAAACTGCAAATTGGTTGACCGGTACAGCCCTTACCGAAATTTACCCACTATCCAGCCTGTCTTTTTCTCAAAACAGGGCTGTTCCGGTTTAAAGACAGACCGTGATGCCCTGTCTCCTTAAAACTGATTTATTTAGGTTAAATCTTTCAGTGTGTTGGTTCCTGAGCCAATAAAGAGTAAAATAGGCTGTTTTATTAAACACAAAAAATCCAGAAAGATTTTTAAAGAGATTGTATTACTGAATGGATAAACTATTTATAACCGGTGGTCATCGACTGGACGGGGAAATACGAATTTCCGGAGCAAAAAATGCAGCTCTACCCATTATTATGGGTTGTCTGCTGGCCGATGATGCGACTGTTATTGGTAATGTTCCTCACCTGCATGATATTACCACGACCCTGGAATTGCTGGGGCGAATGGGTGTTTCCATTACAGTGACCGAACATCTTGATGTGGAAGTGGATACCCGTACCATATCCAAGTATGTCGCACCCTATGAACTGGTAAAAACCATGCGTGCCTCCATTCTGGTGCTGGGGCCTCTGGTGGCTCATTATGGGGAAGCAGAAGTTTCTCTGCCCGGTGGTTGTGCAATCGGTTCCCGTCCGGTGGATCAGCACATTAAAGGCCTCAAAGCCATGGGCGCGGATATTAAGGTTGAAAACGGCTATATCCGTGCAAGAGCAGAACGCCTGAAAGGTGCCAAAATCGTGATGGATCTGGTGACGGTCACCGGTACTGAAAACCTGCTGATGGCAGCCACTCTGGCTGAAGGCACTACCATTCTGGAAAATGCCGCCCGTGAACCGGAAGTTATAGATCTGGCAAACTTTTTAAATTCCATGGGCGCTAAAATCAGCGGTGCCGGCACGGATAAAATCACCATAGAAGGGGTCGAGAAACTATCCGGCACTAAACATAATGTGATGCCCGATCGAATTGAAACCGGAACCTACCTGGTCGCTGCCGCATTAACCGGCGGCAAGGTCAAATTAAAAGACACCTGTCCGGATTATCTTGATGCAGTACTGGAAAAATTAACGGAAGCCGGAGCCGAAGTGACTACCGGGGAAGACTGGATCAGTCTGGATATGAAAGGTCAGCGTCCAAAATCCATTGATTTACGCACCGCACCCTATCCGGCCTTTCCAACGGATATGCAGGCTCAGTTCTGTGTACTTAATGCCATTGCAGACAGCTCAGGCACCATTGTCGAAACTGTGTTTGAAAACCGTTTTATGCACATTCAGGAATTACAGCGTATGGGTGCAGACATCAAACTACAGGGCAATACCGTGATTATTAAAGGCGTAGACAAACTTTACGCAGCACCCGTTATGGCAACGGATTTAAGGGCCTCCGCGAGTCTGGTTCTGGCTGGTTTAATTGCCGGAGGCGATACCATAGTGGAGCGTATTTACCACATTGACCGTGGTTATGAATGTATTGAAGAAAAATTATTACAACTGGGCGCTCAGATCCGCCGGGTTCCCAGTTAACTGACAAATGGTTGAATAATAAAGAGAAAACGTATGAGTAATACCCTGACCATTGCCCTGTCCAAAGGACGCATCTTTAAAGAGACATTGCCCCTGCTTGCTCATGCGGATATCCATCCCATTGATGACCCGGATAAAAGCCGTAAGCTTATTCTGGATACCAATCATGATGATATAAAACTGGTGATTATCCGTGCTACGGACGTACCAACTTATGTGCAATACGGTGCAGCTGATGTGGGTGTGGCAGGTAAAGATGTATTAATGGAGCATGGCGGTGAAGGTCTGTATGAGCCATTAGACCTGAAAATAGCCAAATGCCGTTTAATGACCGCCGGACCGGTTGAAGACAAGCCGGTTAACGGGCGTTTAAGGGTGGCCACCAAGTTTGTTAATACCGCCAGGCGCTTTTATGCGGAACAGGGCATTCAGGTTGAAGTCATTAAGCTCTATGGTTCCATGGAGCTGGCGCCACTGGTTGGACTCGCGGACCGCATTGTGGATGTAGTGGATACCGGTAATACTCTCAAAGCCAATGGTTTAACCCCTATGGAACATATTGCTGATATCAGTTCCCGCCTGGTGGTCAACAAGGCATCCATGAAAATGAAGCATCAACGGATCAAATCCCTGATTGATCGCTTTTCTGAAGCGGTTAATAAAAATTGATTTATTTAGGATTGTACTTAAAAGCTCAGCATATTATCGGAGTGAAACATGCTTGATATTAACCGTCTTGATACCGGTTCCAGTAATTTCTGGCCGCAATTAAAAGAATTGCTGGCCTGGGACAATGTATCTGATGATTCTGTTCAGTCCACCGTAAAGCAAATCTTAACTGATGTGCGGCGTAACGGCGATCAGGCAGTCATTGAATATACTAATAAGTTTGATCGTATGAGCGCAGAGGATATGTCTGTGCTGACGATTTCCTCAGAACGTTTACAACAGGCTCTGGATGGTCTGCCTGATGATCAGCGACAGGCGTTGGAAGAATCGGCTGAGCGGGTGCGCCGGTACCATGACAGGCAGAAAATGGAATCCTGGACTTATACTGAGGATGACGGTACTTTGCTGGGTCAGCAGGTTACCCCTCTGGACAGAGTGGGTTTATACGTGCCCGGCGGGCAGGCGGCATATCCTTCCTCAGTATTAATGAATGCCATTCCGGCTAAAGTGGCCGGTGTTAAAGAACTGATTATGGTAGTACCTACTCCAGACGGACAGATTAATGAACTGGTGTTTGCAGCGGCGGCTATTACCGGCGTGGATAAGGTCTTTGCCATTGGTGGAGCCCAGGCAGTGGCTGCTCTGGCTTACGGTACAGAAAGTATTCCCCAGGTAGATAAAATTGTCGGCCCTGGTAATATTTATGTCGCAACGGCCAAGGGCATGGTATTTGGTACGGTGGGTATTGATATGATTGCCGGACCTTCAGAAATTCTGGTGATCTGTGACGGTAAAACCGATCCAGACTGGATTGCCATGGATCTGTTTTCCCAGGCCGAACACGATGAAGATGCCCAGCCTATCCTGATCTCCGATAATGCCGATTTTCTGGATAAAGTGCAGGCTTCAATAGAACGGCTGCTGACAGAAATGGAACGTGAAGCTATTATCCGGGTGTCCCTCAATGAACGGGCAGCTCTGATCCAGGTTAAAGATATCGATGAAGCCATTGAAGTGTGCAACTATATTGCCCCTGAACACCTGGAACTGTCTGTCGATGATCCTCAGGCGCTGCTGCCGAAGATCCGTCATGCTGGTGCCATTTTTATGGGGCGTTATACAGCCGAAGCGCTGGGGGATTACTGTGCCGGCCCTAACCATGTCCTGCCGACCTCCAGAACCGCTCGTTTCAGTTCAGCCCTGGGGGTATATGATTTTCAGAAACGTTCCAGTCTGATTATGTGCTCTGAAGACGGCGCCTCAGAACTGGGTAAAATTGCCTCAGTTATGGCCAGAGGGGAAGGCCTGACCGCACATGCCCGCAGTGCCGAGTACCGGATTAAGAAATAAACATGTCTGATCGGGTAAAGCAATTAGTCAGAGAAGAAATTCAGGCTTTATCGGCCTATCATGTGCCTGATCCGGGCGATATGATTAAACTCGATGCCATGGAAAATCCCTATCTCTGGCCGCAGGAGATGCAGACGCAATGGCTGGAAGGACTGAAAAATATTGCTGTCAACCGTTATCCCGATCCATCAGCCGCCAGCCTGACCCGGCAACTTGAACAGGTTATGGAAGTACCATCTGGTATGCGCTCCATTCTGGGTAATGGCTCTGATGAGCTGATTCAGATCATCTGTATGGCACTGGCAAAACCCGATGCCGTGGTATTGGCACCGGAACCGACCTTTGTTATGTATGACATGATTGCGCGTTTTACCAATATGCGTTATCAGTCCGTAGCGCTGAACAGTGCCTTTCAACTGGACATGCCGGCCATGCTTCAGGCTATCGAAGAATATAATCCAGCCGTAATTTTCCTGGCCTATCCCAATAACCCCACAGGTAATTTATTTACTGAACAGGATGTCCGCACGATTATTAAAAAGTCCGGTGGACTGGTGGTGGTAGATGAAGCTTACCACGCCTTTGCCGGACACAGTTTTATGCCCATGCTAAAGGATTATAATAATCTGGTTGTTATGCGCACCGTATCCAAAATGGGCCTGGCCGGCCTGCGCCTGGGCATACTCAGCGGTCCGACAGACTGGCTCAATGAATTCGATAAAATCCGCCTGCCCTATAATATTAATGTCCTGACCCAGTACAGCGCCGAATTTGCTCTGCAGCACAGCGACATATTAAAACAGCAAACCGATCAAATCTGCCTGGACAGAGAAACAATGCAGCAGGCTCTTGCTGAAATAGAAGACATCAAACAATACCCCAGCAATGCCAACTTCATCCTGTTCAAAGTATTAACCAGAAATTCAGCTCAGATCTTCGAGTCCCTGAAACTGGACAAAGTCCTGATTAAACGCTTCCCCGACACCTCAGGGCCACTGGCGGGGTGTCTAAGGGTAACTATCGGTAAGCCGGAAGAAAATGAGGTGTTTTTAAAAGCGTTAAATAAAGCGTTCAGCGTTCAGCGCTGAGCGTTCAGAAAGAGCCAGAGCAACAGAATTTATCTTTAAGTTAGTGCAAAATATTTTAAT
>JALVDE010000250.1 GCA_027009375.1 Gammaproteobacteria bacterium | reverse complement strand
AGTATAGATAGCATTTCGAAAAGCTTCATCCGGTATAACAGACCAACTGGAAGACAGAATTAAATATAAATAAACGGGCAAAAAGAACACCAGACTGAATGCAAGGACCTTGAACTCATTTATACTGGGAGGCTTAATATAAAAAAGAATAAAAATAGCAAGAAAATAGCTGACTGGAATTAAACGATAGAGCAATAAATCTAACGAAAACAGCTGACCGGCTCCAATAATAAAAAAACAGAGCATTAATAACACAAAATTTTTCATTAGGTTATTATATATCCAAAGCTGTAATTGTTACACTTAATCTTATTACATTCGATTATAAAGATTCATTTTATAGACCAGACCTGCTGTAACAACCAGAGCCAGAAAGTATCCCGCCACATAGGCACCTGCCAGTCCGGCTGCACCATAATGTGCAGTTAAAAAATAAGCCAGAATAACCACGGTCAGATCTCTGGGCAATGCAATAGCAAAAAACGACAACCACATTTTTTCATGACTTTGAATTAACTGGTGTACAGCTATATTCAGTGCTTCAAAAAAAACCGATATAGACATCAAAGTTATCATTATAGTGACATATTTACCTACAAAGTCTTTGCCAAAAAGCTGTAATACCCATTCGCCGGATAACCACATCACCAGAGCACCCGTTAATGCCAGAAAAAAGGTCAGTTTTAGAGTCATAAAAAAAGAGCTGCTGTATGAGCTGATATTTTGGCTGCCTTTATGACTGTTTATTATTGCTAATGAAACATTATTGATAACATAGGGCAGAAAAAGCACAATAGTACGAAGATTGATTCCTGCACTGTACAAACCCATTTCAGAAAAACCATTAACCTGTTGAACAAGAAATGCATTTCCAAGCCAGACAGAAGGCATAGTCGTCATACTGCTAACAGCTGATGGCAAGGCAAATCGGTATAATACTTCTTTTTCCCTGAATCCTTCCTTGTAAAGGATGGTTATATTCTGTTTTTCTGCTTCTCTGCGTAATAACATGCCATAGACCAACCAGCGCAGCATTGCACTAATAACCATACCTGCAAAGGCACCATATAAGCCCCAGAAGCTGGCACCGGTAACGCAAATAATAAAATACCCAATACCAAGTAAGGCACCATAAACGGAAAGACTTTTAAATCGCTCCAGTCCGACTAAAGCCCCTGTCTGAAAACCATTCATTACGGAGAACAAAACAAAAGCTGAAGCTATCAGCAATCCATCTTCAAGGTAAGGGGCTTTAAAAATTTTTTCTGCTAAAAAAGAAGCACTGATAATAAGTAATACTGTCGCAACAAGACCGGATATCACCGTCATAACAGAGCAAAGCCCTAAAACACGCCCGGCTCGCTTTTTATCAATCAGACGAAATTCAGCCACATATTTGGTTGCTGTCAAACCAGTTGCCATTTGAGCCAGACCTGCCAGCGTCAATAACGTACTCTGAATCATCCCAAACTCACCGAAGGTTTCCTTACCTAAAATACGTGCAAGAAAAATAGCGGTTAAAAAGACACTGCCCTGTGAGAATACCGTAGCTATAAAATTCCACAGGATACCACTACTGAAACGACCAGAAAGAAAACGAGATAGTAACGGAAATTGCTGTTGCAGAATATTTGAAATATTATTCATATTTGTTATAAAAGAAGTTTAGTGAACCATCCTCAGTTGAAGTTCGGGTAATCAGATCTAACCCATTATTTAGATTTTATGATATTTCATTTATAATCTAAACATGACCACTTTAACATTTTTCTCCCATATATTCTTTGCTGCTCTACAGGTATTACTTTCTTTTTCCATTACCAGGTATATGCTTCGAAAAGTTGCCATTATGGATCAGCCTAATGCTCGTTCCTCTCATTCTATTGCTGTACCAAGGGCCGGGGGTGTAGCCATTGTAATCACCTTTTTTGTGGGTATGGCTGCAATCTATTTTATTGGAGATAAAACCCATATTGAGCAAAAATATATGCTGGGTTTTATTATTTCTTCACTATCAATAGCTTGCATCTCTCTTTATGACGACATTTATAATAAATCTGCTCAATTCAAACTTTTTTCTCAGTTTATAGCTGTATTTTTTGTATTATGGGCAGGAATTGTATTAGACAAACTTGCCTTCCCGATTATTGGCTATATTGATTTAGGATGGGCTGGCTATATTATCTCTCTTCTGTGGATTGTCGGTCTGACCAATGCCTGCAATTTTATGGATGGGCTGGATGGATTACTTGCCGGTATTACGGTTATTGCCAGCCTGTTTTTTATGGTAATAAGTTATTACGGAGGCAGCCCCTTTGTTTATATTACCTGCTACACCTTATTAGCCGGTTCTCTGGGCTTTTTACTATTGAACTTTCCACCTGCAAAAATCTTTATGGGGGATGTCGGCAGTACATTTATAGGTTTTACTTTTGCAACACTGGCTATAATTGCAGCACGCTATGATGAGTCCCATATTTCCTTTTTTGTTATTCCATTACTGCTTTTTAATGTCATATACGATGTTATTTTCACCTTAATCCGAAGGAAACTTAATGGAGAGAGGTTAACACAGGCTCATAGGACACATCTGTATCAGTTGATGAATCAAATTGGATACAGCCATATGGAGGTATCCCTGACACATTACTGCATGGCGTTTTTACAGGGACTGGGTGCTTTATGGATGGTACAGATAGCTGGTTCTGAGCGGCTTTATGTTTTTATCCCGTTTTTTTTACTGCAGATAATATATACTGTACTGATTATAAGAAAAGCAAAATTTAAAAAAATTATTTAAGCGTTTGCCCGCTTTTTCATGGCGTAAATATATTCTTTATTCCGCTGATCACTATTTCCAGTTGCTCTGTACTCATATTG
>JALVDE010000249.1 GCA_027009375.1 Gammaproteobacteria bacterium | reverse complement strand
GTTATGCTGATTATACTCGGCAAGCATACTGGCCAGATAGATTGGTTCTTCGACAATTATCCAGTGTGCCGGTCTGCGGATTTTATGCCGGGCAATCCGCTTTTTCATTTCATCATCATCGTCCGTGGCCGTTGCAATATAAACAACAGGAACATCATTATTATGAGAGTATTCAGCAATGCGTGACTCTGCCAGCCTGCTTTTACCGGAACGGGCACCGCCAAGGATTAGCTCAATCACTAACTGTCCACCTGGGCAATGATACAACGGTTACGTCCCTGTTCCTTAGCCTGATACAGTGCCTTATCTGCCCTGGAAAATGCAGAATCCGGAGTATCATTTTCCACGAACAGACTGATACCACAGGAAATAGTCACCTTTACGTTATCACCCCGGTAGTGAAATTCAAGTTTTTCAATAATTCCGCGGATTTTTTCCGCAACTTTATAACCACCGCCCAAAGTGGTTTCAGGCATTAAACTGACAAATTCCTCACCGCCGAAACGGGCCACAAAATCCGTTTCTCTGAGATTCTTCTGCAAAACCTGGGCAACCACTTTTAATACCTTGTCACCCGCCTGATGGCCGTATCGATCATTAACCTGTTTAAAATAGTCAATGTCCCAGACCATAATTAACAGGGTATTATGGTATCGTTTCCAGCGTGCATACTCCTGCTGCATCCGCTGGTCATAAGCCATCCGGTTTGGCAATTCAGTCAGAGAATCGATTAAAGCTTTATTCTGTGATTCGAGCACCTGCTTTCTTAATTCACTGCTCTGGGACTCCAGTTTTTTCAGTCGACTCGACAAAACTTCGTTCTGCTCTTTTATTCTGGCTACACGAATATCTTCTTCAGCACGGTGCTGATCAAGATGCGTTATGATTTTATCCAGATGACTCTGTACCGCATTTTCTACTTCTTCCAGAGTACTCAGTCCCGTAACAGAATCACCTATCCCTTTAACCTGATCTTTAACGGCATCATCCAGTTTTATCCCGCTCTGGTATGAAGCCTCATGTTCCTCAATATTATTTTGCAGATATTGATCCACTTCTTTCAGACGACCGGTAAGACTTTTCAGAAATTTTTCAAACTCTTTCTGTTCCTGCTGAACATTACGCCGCATCTCATGAATAAGTTCGGCAATAGCCTGCAGAGCATCGGGTAACTGCTCTGTACTGACTCCATTTAAAAAATTATTTTTAAGTTCTTCAGCCTTTGCCTTAACACTGTCTTCAAGAGGTAAAAATTCCAGCAGGCGGATCAGCAATTCATGATGCTGAGAGACCTCAGACATTAATTCATCGCAATCCTGTTCAACCACTCCATAGCCTTTCAGAATATCTTTCAGATCATCCAGCAGGACATGAATTTCCCGGGTTGGTTTAACGGTAAAAACCTTGTCTTTAAGCTGCTCCTTAATATCCTGGGGCACATCCAGTCCATCGATAATGGACTCCAGAACATTTTGCACCGTTGCAACCACACTGGTCAGCTGTTTCTGATCCAGCTCCTGTAAGGATTCAGTCTCTGTCTCATAGGATGCAGAATGTTGATTATCGTCTGTTTTTTCAGAGTGTTCTACCTGTTCTTCATGTTCCTGTGTAGCATTATGGACCGTTTCAGATTGAGCGTCATCTGCCGCTTTAGAACGTGCAAACAGACCACTCAGAAATCCTGCCCTGCCCCCTTCCGACTGCTCATGATTCTGAGCATCTTCTATGGCCTGCTGAATCAACTGGTTCAGTAAATCACAGAACTGTTCAATTAATTCTTTCTGTTCAGGAGGATTTTTAGATTTTAATGCTTTTATGAACCTTGTCGCTTTTTTTTCTGCTTTGCCATTAAGCTCCATACGTTCAACAATTTTTAACATCAGACCGGCATCTCCGGTCGGCCCGGATTGCAGCTGCCTGTCCATTCTGATCAATTCTTTGGTGACATTTTCCAGAATGGTTCGAATAATCCGGTTATCCTTGCCTTTACGCAGTGCCGTACGCAGCTGTCCAAGCTCTTTATCCAGACTTTTACTATTACCTTCTGCCGCCAGACTTAAGCGGGAAATAGCCTGTTTAAATACTTCTTCCAGGTCATTCCACTGCTTTTCTTTATGTTCCAGCTCATCCAGGCTGTCATAGTATTTCTTTTTCCACTGAGTTGCATTATCACTCATTTTAATTCCGCCAGACCCTTTGCTCATAATAGACTTAATATATCCAGTCTACCCACTGTATCTGCTAACTATAATAGTAAAACCATAATAAAAAAAGGCATAAAGTCTAAACCTTATGCCTTTTTTTAGGATATATTTTTTTACTGGCTAAAAAGCTACTTCTGTTCTTTTTCAATCTTTTCAATCAGAAAATCCACAACCTTAAACACGTTTTCATGACCATGCGCCAGAGTACTATTAGTACGGTATTTACCCTGCACCACTATATTAGGTACGGACTTAATACCATAGCTCTGGGTCATACTTTTAGCCCGGCGGGTTTTGGCAGCAACACTAAAAGAATTTATTGCCTGCTCCAGTTTGTCACCGCTGACACCATTGACTTCAAACAGAGCCTTGAGATCATCAAAAGAACGGGCTTTTTTACCTTTACCGTGCATGGCATCAAAAATCAGCGGATGCATTTTTTCCTGTACACCTAATACCTCTGCCGCATAGTACAGGGTAGCCAGAGCTTCCCAGTTTTTACTGAATATCGCCGGCACATGCACAAATTCTACATTATCCGGTTTGGTCTTTTTCCACTGTTCAATATAGGGTTCAAAACGATAGCAGTGCGGACAGGCATAGGAGAAAAATTCAATCACCTGTACCTTGCCATCGGTTGGAGCAGGCTGAGCCTTGGCCAGTACCTCATAATCTACACCTTC
>JALVDE010000248.1 GCA_027009375.1 Gammaproteobacteria bacterium | reverse complement strand
TATAGTTAAATCCGGGTCGTCAAACTGGTGTTTCAGATCATTGATTTTTAACCACAATTCCAGGATCTGCTGTTCAATTTCCTGGCGGGTCAGCAGACGCTCTGACTCCAGCTGAACCAGCTCACCGGTGGAGCGTCTTATTCTGGCATTTTCCTGACCGGCCTGATAAAGAGGCACACTGACTTCAATACCTGCCCGATATTTATCAGAGGTGCCCAGCTCTCTGGCATAATCAGCGGCCTGCAGTTTTGCTTCAATCACTGGATATTTTTCCGCCTGGTAGCCCTCAATCTTCAGGCGGGCTGATTTAAGCTTATATTTCAGCGCCACTAGACGGGGATTCTGATTAAATGCCTGTTGATATAATACTTCAACATCCGGCAGTTCCCGCTTTACTGATAACAGGTGCAGTTGCTCCAGGTCCGGAGTCTCCAGTTGCTCGGGCAGATACCCCGGTGAGATCAGCTGGGACAGGCGTAGCCGGGTCAGCCTTTGATCACTTTGAGCCTGCATCTGTTCCCGGCGGATCTCACGATACTCATTTTCAGCTTTTAACAGTTCAATATCAGAAATTTTTTTAAGTTCAAACTCTGAACGCAGTTTGTCCAGCCGAACATAAACAATGGACATGGCTTCCATGGAACGACTGTAGATAATATCTGCCAGTAACACATTAAAATAGGCCTGCATAATGGCGACAACTCGTTTTGACAGATAATCACTGTACAGGGCATTAACCGATGCCAGGTTAGCCTTACTGGCATCAATCAGAGAACGGGTCTGGCCAAAGTCATACAGGCGTTTGGAAATATCGAGGCTTAACTTACTGTCATTGGTTTTTGAAGCCGGAACTATTTTGGAAGGATCAACATAACGAAGCCGCCCATTAATATAAACATAGACCCCCTCATTGGCATGGGCGATATCCTGTTCGGCCAGAGCTATCTGCTGTTGTGCTGAAAAACTCATCATTTCCGGTGAATCAGACTGAGATGCTCTGGACAGGGCAAATTCCAGAGTAACCGGTTCAGGTATAGTCTGAGCATTAAGACTGGATACACCAGCGGATACCAGAAACAGGAAGCAGCTCGAAAAAAAATATCCCCCCCCGGATGATATTTTTATCATGGTTTATTTAATTTTATGATTTCGTTTATAGCGTGAAAATTTGGTGGTTTTATAAGCCCCTTCCGAAACAAACTGACCCAGCAGCAGAAATTCCTCTTTACTGCGGGTTCTTCCGGTGTAACGCATAACCCGTTTGCCGGTCAGATCAAAAAAAGCAATAACGGGGGTAGCTCTTACCCGGTTTTCCTTAAAGGCAAAGTCTTTCTGGGTGGTGGTTTTACCCTGAAAATTGGTGATTTCTATATCCCCTTCTATATCCACCGCAAAGTTTAGAAAATTCTTTTTATAATATGCCTGAACATCCGGCTGATTAAGGACATTTTTTTTCATCCAGTGACAGAAAGGACATTCGTCCATTTCAAAAAAGATAAAAATGCCTTTTTTGCCCTGTTCTCTGGCAGTAGCCAGTTCCTCTGAAAAATCGCCAAAGCTGGAATCAAAAAAATATTCTTCAGGCGGCAGAGTTTTAGCGGCATAGATATTAATACTGAACAGCATCAATACAAAAATAAATAATGCGGGTTTATATGAGCTTATCTGATACATAGCAATAGCCTTAATCGTTATTATTAACTGGTTATTTTGATTGAGCCTGAGTATATTGGGTAATAATTTTATTAATGCGCCTTTCATCAACCATTCCGGTAATGCGTTTGACAATATCCCCCTCCGCACTGATTAAAATAGAGGTCGGCAGCCCCCTGGGTTCACCAAGGGCATCAGTAATTTCCTGGTTAACACGGGTAACAGGATAGGAAATCAGATAAACATCAATAAACTTTTTCAGTTTTTCGTCTTTTAAGCCCGGTTCATAGTTAACCCCGATAACGACAGCATCATCATGTTCCAGATGATAATCGGACAGATCCGGAATTTCATGTCGGCAGGGCGGACACCAGGTGGCCCAGAAATTAACCAGCACCCATTTTCCCTTATAGTCTGACAGGCTGTGTTTCTGACCTTCCAGATCAGTGAAGTTAAAATTAACCGCATTAGCAGACAGGCTGAAAAAAAACATACTCAGAAACAGAGTATTAATAAAAAGTCGTTTTAGCATTGAGATTCTCTGGTTAAATAATTATCCCTATTCATACAGGGTAAATACCGTTTTTACCGGCCGGTTTAATTCCTGAGCCATGGCTTTATTGGTTTGACTAATAATACTTGATAAAGTTTCATCTGTAACCTGTTTTGGCAGTGAATAAGGTAAATTTGAATACAGATCCCATAAAGTAATATTATCCAGATCCCGACTCAATGCCCAGTTATTGTCTTCAGTTCGATGAATCCAGTTCCGGCTTTCCAGTTCATTAAGGATGGCATCCAGGTTAGCCTCAAAATGCAGTACTGCCTCGGCATATAAGTGCCGCTCACTGACTGTTCTGCCCTGTTGAGAGGCCAGGTATAATAAACGAAGAATATGGAACACCGAGATAAAACTATGGTGGTACAGGTGCTGTTCAGAGAGAGAAAAATCAAATAAGGCCATACAGCGGGTAGTCATTGCACCGAGCAGCGTCACCAGCCAGGAAATGTAAATCCAGATCAGGAATATGGGTAAGGTTGAAAGTGCACCATATAAACTGCTGTAGGTGTGATTGTTAGAGATATAAAACGCAAAACCTTTTTTTGACAGTTCAAATAGCAGTGTTGCGGTTACACCTCCAACCAGCGCATGATAGAAGTTAACCCGGGTATTAGGAATAATCAGGTAAATCAGGGTAAAAGCCAGCAGGGTCAGCAGTACCGGAATCATTGCCAGGGT
>JALVDE010000247.1 GCA_027009375.1 Gammaproteobacteria bacterium | reverse complement strand
GTTAATACTGTACAGTGTGGAAAAAGCCAGACCGGACAGAACGATGGTGGGTAAGATTCTGGTACTCATTTTAAGTCCCCTTATAACACTTTAATGATGTGTTTTTTTAGAGCTAAATCAGTAGTTAGTGATAAACAAATGCTTGTTTCTCTGGCTGATTTATTCTGTTACAATCTCGCCTCCATTATATAACAATCCCCTGTCTGATCCATGTTTTTTTCCGCTCAACGCCAGCAGTTTTTCAAACCACTGACCAGTAAATACCGTGAACAGGTGGCAGAATGTCTGCGTCTGCTGTACGAGCGCCAGTACAGTGCCAATGCTGACTACGGTGAGTCTTTGCGGCGGGAACAGTTAATCGAAATTTTTGAAGAGGCTCTGGCCCGAACCCCTTTAACGGAACTGGATGATACTGAGACAGAGGATGGTGATTTATCTGCACCGCGTTTTAAAAATGTCCGTGAACAGGCCGGCTGGACATTAAACCTGCTGGTGGAAAACGGCTGGATAGAAAAACAGGTGGATCAGGTCACCTTTCAGTCCACCTATCCTTTCAGCCGGATGGGGCGCCTGTTTACCCAGCCGCTGGTTGAGGCCAACAGTACCCGGGTACGCACCCGGCATCGAAATACCCGCAATACCCTCAATGCTCTGGAAGCCTTTCTTAATCGCGGTGAGGCACATGATCTGCTGGATGCCTACGAATACTCGGAACGTATTATTACCGATTTTACCGATGTCATTGCCGAGCTGGAAGACTGTAAACGGGAGCTGGTTAAGGAAGTAGAATCACAGGTCATGGTGCAGCAGGCTTCAGAGCACTTTTTTGACTTTATGGAAAAACGCTTCCAGCCCGATCTGTCTATACGCCTGTCAGCAGATAGTGTAGAGAAGCACCGGGATCAGATTGAACAGACCATCGCCCGTATCCGCAGAAAACGTAAAGACTTTAAAGCCCAGGCCGAAAAACGCCTGAGACAGCTGGCACCGGAGTTGCTGCAGTCAGCTCAGCAGTCCGTATTGTGGCATATACTGGACACCATTGAACTGCGTATGCGTAAAGCCTCCGATACCATGCTGCCGGCTTTACGCCGAGCCCTGCAGAACTTTACCAAACGGGCTGATATTATTATCCGGCAGATTGCGTACCTGGGCGCACAGAATCAGAGCAATATTCTGAATGTACTGGATAGTCTGAAAAATGACAGGCCGGATGATGTACAAAAGCGTCTTGAACAGGCGGCTGCCATAATGTCACCCATGAACCTGAGACTGATTGATCCCCGGCAGGTGGTTCTGAGCGAACGCAAGGTAAAGCAGGCCGTCGATACCGAACTTGCAGAAGAACAGCCTCTGGATCAGCAGGCCCTGCAGGAACTGAAAATAACGCAGATGCTGGAGCAGGCCTTCAGTATCCGTAACCAGGAATTAAAAGACTATATTATCCGCAGTATGCGCGAAAAAAAACAGCTCAATATTTCAGAACTGCCGGTGTCCAGCGCCGATGATTTATTAGCTATGGCCCATGCCATTGAACTGGGTGCCGTTAATCAGAACAGTTCGGATTATGCCTTTCTGGTTGAGCCGCTAAAACGACAGGCAAAAAACACATACTTTAAACAGTTTGACGAGTTTTCCATTACCATGATTATAAAAGATTCTGCAGAGTGAAATAACGACTATGATAAGCGACCTGTTTGCCGAACAACTGGAACAGAAAAACTACACTCAGGAAGAATTTTCTGAATTGTTGATCCGTCTACTGGACTACGGCGTCCTGTGCCGGGATGAAAGCCAGGTAGAAGAACAATTGTATGATCGATTTGTACAGTTAAAAGACTGGGTGGAAGATTATCTGCAGATTATTGGCGTGCGTATCCTGCATGATGAGCGCTTTAACTTTGTCCGTATCTACCCGCCCGGTGCTCAGGTGCCCGGCCTGCCGGATGAAGTGGACCAGCCCTTTAACAGCGGCTTTCGTCAACGGCTGTCGCAACTGGATGTGGCTGTTATTCTGGTACTTCGGGCTGAATATGAAAAGTCCCTGCGTGAAGGCCAGATAGACGAAAACGGCTGTGTCATGCTATCCATGGAAGCACTTAGTCTGGGCATGCATAATCTGTTAAACCGCAGTCTTCCGGAAACGCAGACCGAACGAACCCGGCTGCTGACCCGTTTAAAACAGTTGCGCCTGATCTGGTTTAAAACCGATGGAAGTGAAGATCATGAAGACAGCTGGCTGAAAATAAGGCCGACCATTAACAGCTTTGTAAGTGACGAAGCCCTGTCTGTCCTGCTGGATAATGAGTAAGGACAGCTCCGGACTTTTTTATAACCTGTACCAGACTTAAACGAGAAGTTAAAAGCACCTGACATGTTTGTTAAAAAATTTATATTTATTAACTGGGGCAATATCCCCTTACTGGAATTTGAATTCGGGCCGGTCAATTTATTCTCCGGCGGTAACGGTTCGGGTAAGACGACCGCAGCGGACGGCATACAGACCATTATGACCGCCGCCCACGAAAACCTGTATAACTACAATCCCGGTCAGGATGAAACTACCCAGCGTGGGCGTCGCGGCAAACAGGTACGCACCCTGGCCTCCTATGTGCTGGGTTGTGATGACGGCAGCTATGCCCGTCCTAAAGCGACCGACGGCTATCTGGTGGCTGTTTTTCACCCGACTGAAGGTGAAAGCGCAGAACCTTTTACTGCTGTTATGGGTATGCGGGCCCATCTGGATCAGTCCGGTGTTATGAAACAGGCGCGTCTGGATGAACTGAGCTTTTTTATTCTTCAGGGTGAAACCCTGTCGCAGAATGATTTTATTGACCAGCAGCATATTGTACCCATAACCGATATTTTTAATCGCCTGAAACAGCAGTATGGTACCAGGGTAGTCGAGCAGTACAGCAAAAAGCGGCCCTATTTAAGGCGTCTGTATGCCGCCTTAAAGGGAAAAAAGGATGCGGTCTCTGATCGTGAAGCCATGCATGCGGCAAAAACCTTTTCCTCCTTTATGGCCTATAAACCGGTAAAAAGCATTAATGACTTTGTGGCCCATGAAATTCTGGAACGCAAGGATATGGGGGATGCCATTCGGGATATCTCCGAAGCCATGAAAACCATTCATGGTATGGAAGAAGATGCCCGTGCCATTATCCGCTCTATCGAAACCCTGGATAAAACCAGTGCCGTCTGCCAGCAGTATATCTCTCAGTGGGTTAACTGGATTGTGACTCAATATGCGGAAGCCAGACGTCAGTCTCTGGTTAATCAGAATCATTATCTGCAGGCCAAAAAACAGCAGCAGGCCATCAGTCATAGCATTACTGAGCATGAGCAGAAAATTCTGGTCACCAAAGACCGCTATAAACAGGCACACCAGGATATTGTCCGTCTGGAGGCCAGCCGGCAGGGTATTAAGGCTCTAAAGGATAAGGATGAACTGACCGCCAGCATTGAGCAGTATAATCAGAATATTACTGCTCAGAGCCGTCCACTGCTGGAGCAGCAGTTTAAACTACAGACCAATACGGATAATAGCAAAGCGCTTTATGATAACCTCAAAGAATCCAGTATCGGTATTGATATCCCGGCTTTTGACAATAAGGAACTGCTTAAGCAGCTTCGGGCTGTTGTGGATCTGAAAGAAAAATCAGAGATTGACATGCACAGTCTTATGGGTAACGACTGGATTGATGTGTCACCTCTGGAACAGCATCTGGACAATGCTCTGGAAGCTGAACAGAAACATAATAAACTGTTTACCCTGCTGCACAGTAATGACCTGGCCGTCGGCGGCAGCTTACGGGATCAGCTGCAGAAACTGATCCATCAGCAGGATGCTCAGTTACAGCAGTACCAGCAGAAAATACAGAGCAAACAGCAGGAAATTGATGCCCTGCATAAGCACAGAATAACCTATCCACCTTACGTTCAGAACGCACTGAAAATTATTCGCCAGCAGTGTCCCGAGGCCGATCCCAGAGTATTGTGTGATTATATTGAAGTCACTGAACCGCAATGGCAAATGGCCATAGAAGGTTATCTGGGCGGTGCCCGCTTTTCTATTCTGGTCACAGAGGATTATGAGGCAGAAGCCATACAGGCAGTACGTAGTCTGCCCGGTGGTAACCGTAACCGCGCCAGAGTCATTCAGGGCAGCCGGGCACGGGCGGATATGCAGCGCCTGTCAGTTAAAAAAGATTCGGTGGTGGAAATTCTTCGCTTTGAACACAAAATTGCTGAATATTATATAAAGGCTTCCTACGGCAATGTGGTGCGGGTGGCCGATGCTCAGGCTCTGCGTATGACCCCCAGGGGGATCACGGCTGACGGGCTGGCCTCCGGCAGTTATAGTATGTGGCGCTGTGATCTGCCCGATTCTGAACTGGTATTTGGTCAGGGCGCCAGGGAACGGGCCCTGATTGCCAAACAGGCTGAACTGGACAAACTGCATAACGAAGCCGATAAGCTGCAGCGTATAATGCGCCAGAACCGGGAACTGTTTAGCGCAGTGGAGAATATTAAGGCGCTGGACTATGTCAGCATTATTACCCATATGCTGGATCAGCACCGGCAGCTGCAGCAGGCAGAAAAAACACTGGCCGAACTGGATTTAAGCGATTATGTATCCCTGGAGCAGGAATTAGCACAGCGCCAGCAGGAATATGAGGCCCTGGAAAAACAGAAGGAAGATCTGGATCAGGAACTGGGCGGCTTAAAAGTTGAACAGAAAAAAATTACCGAACTGGTTAAGAATCTGGATAAGGAGCAGGACAAACTGCAGACCACTCTGGAAGAAAAAGAACAGGCTGTAGAACAGATTGCCCGTATTGATACCGCTTTTAAACCGGATCAGGCACTGGAACAGGCGGATAAACGGGCACAGCAGGCCGGCGGTGAGCTGGATTTCAGCGACGAACTGGACAATCTGCAGACCCAGCTGGCAGAACAAATTCTGGACATCGAAACCAGCATTATGGAGCATAATCAACTATGCAAGAGTTACGATGCCATTGAATCCAGCCATCAGGCTTTTGAGCGCAACAGTCTGGATTATTTTAAACAGATACAGCATCTTGCCGATCAGGTGGATACTATTAAAAACCGTCTGAAAAATAATGTCCTGGCTGAAAAACAGGAAAAACTGACTGCCCTGAAAGAAGATTTTAATACCGCCTTTGTCACCAATTTATGTCATTCCATATATCAGGCGATCAATGACGGCAAACGTATTCTGGACGATTTAAACAGAGAGCTGGAACATCATCGTTTCGGTACCGATCAGGAGCGTTTCCGTTTTGCCTACACCTGGGTGCCGGAGTTTCGGGAATACCATCGCTTTTTTAAGGAGGTGATCAACCAGCCCAATCTGGGTGATGGTACCACATTGTTTAATGCCGAACTGTCAGACAATGCTCAGGCTGTCCGTGACAAGCTGATGGCCATGCTGCTCGATGACGATGAACAGAAAGCCGCCCGGGAACTGGAACGCATCAGTGACTATCGAAATTACCGTAGCTATGAAATCTACAAGGAACCGGAAGGCAAGGAACCTATACCTCTGAGCCAGTACGGTACCGGCTCAGGCGGACAACTGGAAACCCCGGCCTATATTATCCGCTCGGCAGCCATAACGTCAGCCTTCAGATTCAATGAAGGCGACAGCCATCTGCGTATGGTTATGGTGGATGAGGCCTTTTCCAAAATGGATGAAGCCCGTTCCAGAGAAGTCATTGATTACCTGACCAATACCCTGGGGCTGCAGCTGATCTTTATTATGCCCACCAGCAAGTCCGGGCCGTTTATGGATATAATCAGCAATCAGTTTGTATTCAGCAAATGCCCGGTCTCCCAGCCGCGTGGCGAACTCAATACCCGTATGCTGGTGGACAGAAAAATCTGTGATCAGGATAAGCTGAAACAGCTCTGGGCACGACACAGAAAAACTATTCGCCATCAGGCCATGCTGGATTTTATGGAAGATTTATAACGCTCTCACCCTGCTCAGTTTTCCACGCATCTGTGTGAGAAACTGAAAAACATCTAACCTTTAATGGGAATAGAAATGAATATTGACGATTTTTTAAATAAACTAAAAACCAACCCGGAAGCCATTGATTTTAAGGAGACCATGGCGGTTATTGACAATAACTATGAGTTCAGCCCGACCTCCTTTATGAATGGCGTACTTTATAATGAAGCCGGAGAAAATAACGGCTCCTGTAAGCTGTTTGCCTTTGCAAAACTTCATAATCTCACAGAACAGGAAACCCTGGCCTGTTTCGGCACCTATTACCGGGATGATGTCCTGAAAAAACCTGATGCCGACAACCATCAGAATATCCGCAATTTTATGCAAAAGGGCTGGGCAGGGATAAAAATGGCTGGAGAAGCTCTTAGCAGTAAGAGCCCTTAGCCCAAAAGGCCTTAACCTAAAAACAGCAATAGTATCTGGTTATGCGATCATAAGATGACCAGATGGATTGACTATTTGAAAAAAAGAAAATTTTTACTTTTCAGCTTAATTGAAAATAAATGATTAAGACTTAAAACAAGCCGGGTTTTTCGTTTAAAGGAAACAAAAATGTCTGGATTTAGCATATAAGAGACATTTCCATAGACAGGCCAAACTGCTCAAAAAGGTAAGTTTTAATCACCAATCAAATCAATATTACTATTCTTGAGTTGAAAATCGGACTCATATTTTGACAAAATAAAAGTACTGCTATCAGCCCCTTAACAGAAAGACTAGAAGTTATTTATTTAGATAAATTGACCGAAAAACTTTGATTTCAGGTGAACAAGATCAGTTTATCAAATTTATACAGTTCAGTAAAAACAGATAGCCAGGATAATTTGGAAGTTTTAGTTAAGTAACTGATTAATGTAAAATCTATAATAATTTAATGAACAAAATATTTGCTCATTGTTTACTATTTTGTTTATCAATTTTATATTTTTTCATTTTCTCCCACAAATTTTTACGGCTTATTCCAAGCTTTGAAGCGGTATCACTCATTTGATAATTAGTCATCTCTAGAGCTTCAAAAATAAGTTGCTGTTCATAATAATTAAGACGTTCTTTGAGGTTTTTTTCATCAATTTCGGGCAAAATATTATCAGTCATTACCTCATTGAATACATCAACACTGATCCCTGGTTCTGGTGACAAGATACAGGCTCGTTCAATACTATGGTGTAACTCTCGTAAATTACCCGGCCAGTCATAATGTAATACATACTCTTCTGCAGAAGGATGCAAAAAATGTTTGCCATCTGGATCCAGTTCTTCAAAAAACAGACGGGTAAACCATAAAATATCTTCTTGTCGTTCACGTAATGGTGGAATATTAATATGAACAACATTAATACGATAATAAAGATCTTCACGAAACGTACCCTGAGTGACCATTTGTTTTAAATCACGGTTTGTTGCACAAATCAGTCTGATATTTAAGGGAATTGTTGTTTCACTGCCAATACGAACGACCTGCATTGTCTGGATCACACGTAGGAGACTCACTTGCATATTGGGTGGCATTTCCCCAATTTCATCCAGAAAAAGAGTACCATTATTAGCTTGTTCAAACACGCCTTTTTTAGTACGTAAAGCACTGGTGAAAGCACCTTTTTCATGGCCAAAGAGTTCCGATTCAACAAGTCCTTCAGGAATGGCTCCACAGTTAATGGCAATAAATGGTTTTTTTTCATCTTTACTGGCGCAATTATGAAGGTATTGTGCAGCATGCTCTTTACCAACACCTGATTCACCAGTAATTAATACCGTTGTGCTATGTTTTGAAATACGGCAAAGCATTTGCTCAATTGAACGCATTGCTGCTGAAATTCCCAGAACTTGTGAATTTTTTGATTCAACCTTTGATGAATAAAGGCTGACAGAAAGCAACTTATCAATAAGAAGATCCAGGTCAAAGGGTTTGGTGATGTAATCAGCAGCGCCTTTCTTTAACAGGTCAACCGCGTCATTGATACTACCATGTCCAGTAATAAAAATTGTTGGAGGAATATCAATTTTTTCTTCTAATAATTGAGTATAAAGTTCTGAACCACTCATATCAGGAAGGCAGATATCACAGATGATGATTGAATATTTTTTTTTATGAATTCCTGCTTTTGCATCAAATGCTGTTTTATACCAATCACATTTAAAACCCTCCAGTTCAAAGCGAAAGTTAAGTGATTCACCCATAATGGGATCATCTTCGATAAGACATAAATGTATTGACATATCTATACTCATTCTAAAATTGGAATTTTAGTGATAAAGCGTGTTATGTTCTTATTGCTAATGACTTCTATTGTACCACCAAGCTGGTTTACGATCTGATAACAGACCCATAAACCCAGTCCATTACCATCTGAACGATAATGAACAAAGGGTTCGAATAAATGTGATAACTGATTCGATGGTATCGCTTCCCCATTATTGCATACCGTAATCATTAATAAATTTTTTTCAATAGTGATGTAACAAGTGATTTTACCCTCTGTTGGTGCCGCTTTTATTGCATTGAGTAAGAGATTGATGAGAATCTGACGAATAAGCGTTGCTGACAAATGTATGGATTCAAGGTTTACAGTCCAGTCTAAAATAATTTTTTTTCGTTGAATGTCTGGTGAGATAAGAGTATAGATGTCATTTGCATCATCTGATGTAAAATAACGGTGACTGGACTTGGCCTCAACCAATAATGCAGAAACAGTATCTTTTATTTGAAGCAGACCTCGTTCCAAAAGAGAAATAGTTTTTTCAGCCATTTCATCAAGCTCCCCATAACGTCTATAGGTATTAATTGAATTAAGCATACCACCTAAAGGGTTATTGATTTCGTGACCAATAGAGGCTGTTAAACGTCCAACTGCAGCCAGACGTTCTGCAGAAATAACCTGTTGTTCAAGTGCTTTTTTTATCTGAAGTTCACCAAGCATTTCTTTGAATCGGGTACTTAATTGACCAATTTCATCTTTAGACTCATAGAGTTCATTATGATGAATGGCAGGTTGATCCTTTCCTACGCGAGCCATACAGCTACTTAATTGTATGAGGGGTCTTGCCATTCGAACTCCCCAGTACCAACTCAGAGGTATAAGTAAAACAAGCGCGATAAAGGTTGCAATTAAAGCACGACTGGCAATTCGTGCAAAGCGAGGAGTGAAACTGGCGCGAGGATAACTCATAACCAATGTTCCTAGACGGACGTTATCTGAGACAATAGGTGTTGTGACATAAAGACTGTCCGTTTTTGGTAGGTCGAGTATCTGGGTGTTTATCGTGGGTTTTGAAACAAGAAATTGATATAAGCTATTGTATGTGGGGCTGATGTTTTCAAGCGATGTTAACATAGGAAAACGAAAAGGATCAGAGGCAACGTATATAACAAAATCGTTATTCAATATGATGATTGATTCAGGTTGAAACGGCTGGTATTCATTAAACTGTGTTTCTCTGGTTTCTACTGATGGCTGTATTAATTTGAAACTTTGCCAGACATCATCTTTTAGTATCGCTGGCACCAGGGTGCGAGCGATAACCAAACCCACATTTTCTGCATTTGCTAACAAGTCTTGTTTGAGATCATCGTATGCTCTGAAAACCAATGCGGCCGTTACTGTTAATGAAGTAATTAAAATTAATAAGGTTCCCCGTATTGGGATCTTATAGCGGAGACTCAGATCATTGAGCATTTCTAAATTCACCGAGTTCTATAGCCATTTTTTTAATTGCGTCAAAATCAGTTGTTTTACCCAGGCTAAATCCATCAATATTAAGACGTTTTAGTATTGATATTGCGTCTGGTTCATTTTGCATTGAGATGAGTACCTTTTGAAAATCAAGCAACATATTTGGTGTGACTGATGGACCCGCCACAATAGGGGGAAAGCCATAAGTGGAAGATTTTGATACTAATCGAGTTTGCTTATTAAACTCAGGTTTGAATCGTGTCAGTGAGTCCCAGACATAACCGTCAACGTAGGCCCCATTAGCCAGTCCTGAACTGACAGCTTCAATAGCATTTCGATGGCCGGAACTAAAAAAAGTTTTTTTAAAAAATGTATCGGGATCATAGCCTGCTTTTTTTAGATGAAATCTCGGGATCAAAAAACCGGAATTAGAATCTGGATCCGTATAAGCAAAGAGACGACCTTTGAGATCAATGATGGATTGAGTTGATGTATCACGAACTGGAACAATAAAATAGGATTGATACAGTGGCTTACCCTGATAAACAGGTATTGACACAAGTCTTAATTGACGATGATTAACAATAAAAGGATAGCCACATATCCAGGCAAAATCCAGTCGCCTGGAAAGTAATTCAATGATAATTTCACGATAACTGTCTCTTTGAACAAAGATAACGGGACGGTTCAGTTTTTGTTCTAGATAATTTTGCCAGTCACGTAATACCGATGTTAGTTCGATTAGAAATACAGGGGTAATACCAATATAAATGGTTTTATCCGTTGCTTTGGATGCATTACTGATGCTGATTCCTGCGGCAATTAAAAAACGAATAAAATTTCGACGTGTTAATGTGTTCATAATTTTAGTTTTTAATCTATCAATCGTTATAAAAATAGTAGCAGGAAATAAGCCAATTTTCCTTATTGGCAGTCTGATGCTCTTTGATAAAACCTTTTCTTATACAATGTTACTTAATGGTAACACAAGAAAATCAAACATTATGCAGAATCCCTGTAAAGTTAATAGTTAGCAGACCTTCCTGTTTGTTTCCATAGAGTAACATGCCAAAATAATAATTTGATTCATTCGTTACCAAATAGTAACGCATTGTTTTATGTCTTTGACTAGCATATTGATAAATAAAGCTTTTTTATAACTGGCCTACCTTTTGCTCATAATGAAATAATTACTTATTTAAAAAGTATTGAAGGAGCAGGGAATGAGTGAAGAATTACTTTTATCAGCCAGAGAAACCCGTGGTAAACCAGGTTTGCGGCGATTTGGAATGGTTATTGATTTGCGTCGCTGTATTGGTTGCGATGCTTGCATGGTGGCATGTAAAGCTGAATATGATGTCCCATTAGGCGTTTTCAGAACCTGGGTTCCTACTCGGGTTGTCGGCAAGTATCCCACAGTCAAAAAACAATTCCTGCCTCGCTTATGTAATCATTGTGATGATCCCCCATGTGTACGTTCCTGTCCGGTTGGTGCTACTTATAAAGTGGAAGATGGAGGCTTTGTTCTACAGCATTATGAGCGCTGCATTGGTTGTAAGGCCTGTATGGCATCATGCCCGTATAACGCAAGATTTATGTTGCCTGAACATCGAACAAACAGCAGTATCACCAGCGTTGTAGATAAATGTACATTTTGCTACCACCGTGTTATCCAGAATCTGGTACCCGCTTGTGTACAGACCTGTGTCGGTCGTGCCCGAATCTTTGGTGATTTAAATGATCCCGATAGTGAGGTATCTAAACTAGTGGCAAGACATGCGACTCAGGTATTACGTCCTGAACAAGGTACCAAACCTCATGTTTTTTATATTGGAGCTGATCGTAATATGACTGAATATGGTCGAGCGATCTATGATGCCCGTGAACAACTTGATGAAGAGCGTGCTGTTTTTAATCGCAACCATAAAGCCTGAGGAGACGTACCATGTTAGATTATACTGTATATCATACCATTGCATGGCCAGGAGCCTATTCAGTTTATTTTTTTCTTATTGGTATCTCTGTGGCGATGTTCTTTTTTTCAGCAATGTCCTGGTTTCGAGAAGAATTTAAACCCTTGCGACAGTCAGGCTTTTATCTCTCATTTGTACTGTTGATCCTGGGTGGCTTATTACTGATCAGTGATTTGTCACAACCGGTACGATTTCTTAATATGATTAATCCTGCTTATTTAAAATTTGATTCACCTCTGGCGTGGGGGAGTCTTAATTTGATTACATTCAGTCTTGTCTCTGTAGTTTATTTTTTCCTGTTACACGGTCGAGATGAAGTGAATGGTAAACGCGTTGCTGTCATTGGTGCACTGCTTGGTTTAGGACTGCCGATATATACTGGTTTTGACCTGACAGTTCATCAACATCGTGCGGTTTGGAATACACCCTTAATGCCAATACTCTTTGTCTGTTTATCCTTTTTATCCGGTTCGGCAGTCGCCTCTTTTCTTACTCAGGGTAATAAAAAATTACAGGATATCCTGCGTCATTTCATGCTTTGGTCTGGCGGTGCAACTGTCGCCATGCTTGTTTCTCTTCTGGGTACAACTGCCTATGGCGGTACAGGAGCTGAAATCACCTTTATGTTTATGACCTCTGGAACAATGGGTATTATCTTTATTTTTATTGGCATGATTATCGGACTCCTGGTACCCATTGGCCTACTGTTAATGCCATTTGGCAGAAAACCAGTTGGCATGATGACTTCTGGAAGTTTGTTATTGGTTGGTGGCCTGGCACTTCGCTATGCAATCCTTATTGGGCCACAAATTGTTCATACTTATTACTAAGCAGCACACTGCAATTTCAGGGAAAACATTATGTTAAAAATGACTCGTAGAAACTTTATCAAAACCAGTGCTGTTACAACCAGTGTGACAGCAACTGCACCTTTTATGCTCCAGGCAATGGAAAATGACCTGGGTGGAAGAGACTTTAATCCTGAAAAATTATCAGAACGCAAAGCAATACCAACAAATTGTCATGTGTGTAATATTCAGGATGGAGCTCTGGCATTTGTTGAAGATGGACGCATTGTCAAGTTGGAAGGTAATCCAAATCATGTCTCTACTCGTGGACGACTTTGTGCGAAGGGCAATGCGGGGATGTGGTATAGCTATGATCCTGATCGCATTTTATACCCTCTTAAACGTGTGGGAAAACGTGGCGAAGGCAAGTGGAAACGCATTAGCTGGGATGAAGCTTATAATGAAGTTACCTCAAAAATTGATGATGTTTTAAAAAATGGCGATCCGAATGAGATCATGCTTAAATACGGTCGCAATAGAACTGGGGGTGTTTTGACCCGATTTATGGATACTTTGGGTTCGGCAACGATACTTAACCACACCTCCGTATGTGAATCATCAAAAAAAGTTGGCATGGAACCTACCTGGGGGCCAGATATTGAGACTCCAGACTTTGCTAATAGTAAATATATTCTTAATTTTGGCTCTAATGTTCTTGAAGCGGCCTATTTTCATAACCCCTATTCACAACGCATTACTGAAGGACGTGTTGATAGTAATGCCAAGATTGTTACTTTTGATGTACGTTTATCCAATACTGCTGGTTTTTCAGATGAGTGGATCCCCGTCTTACCTGGCACTGATGGTGCTGTAGCCCTTGCCCTAGGTCATGTTATTCTACGTGAGGACTTACAGGATTCAGACTTTATCACTGACTGGACCAATGTCAGCGTTGATGAGTTAAAAGAACATTATAAGCAATTTACTCCACAATGGGCTGCTGATATATCGGGTGTTCCAGCAGAAACCATTGAACGTATTGGCAGAGAATTTGCATTAGCTAAGCCTGCAACAACTTATACTTACCGAGGTCCTGCAAAACATTTATATGGTTCATATAATGAACGCTCATGTATGATGCTTTCTATTATGACGGGTAATGTTGAAAAACGTGGTGGTTATTGCTTACCCAGAGGAATGGGATATGGACAGCCTCAACCTGAACCCCCTAAACCAGAACATGATTCAATTTTAAAAAATCCACCTGAATTCCCTTTAGCTTCACACCATGTCAGCCATCTGGTGCCATTCTGGATTGCAGAAGGTCGTCAGAAGATCAGTGTTTATATTAATTATATGGATAATCCCGTTTACACCAATCCAGGTGCTGATACTGTCTGGGGAAAATTATTCAGAGATGAAAAATTAATTCCATTTCGAGTTGTGCTTTCTCCGTTTATGGGGGAGGAAGCTCAACTGGCGGATATTATTTTGCCTGATGTCCCTTATCTTGAGCGTTGGGAGCCTGAGTCCATGCCAAATTCACTCTGGCCATGGCTGGGTATTCGTCAACCAGTAATACCAGCAATGGGAGAAGGTAAAGAAACTAAAGTCTATTTACAGGAAATAATTCATCGCCTGGATCCAGATGGCAGCCGTGGTATGAAAAAATACTGGAACTTTAAAGATCCTGAAGATTATATGCGCCAGCAATTTGCAGATGTGCCGGGTTTAAAAGAAGCAGGAGGATTGGACTGGCTAAAAAAACATGGCGTTTGGCCTGTTTACGGTAAACTTGATCAAAATACTGGAAAAATTATTGATAAGACCGGACGTGAGATCCGTGCTGAGTATGCTTTACACAAGAAATTATTATCCGCTGATGATATGCAGGATACCATGATTGATGATCAGGGTATTATACATAAAAATGATAAAGCCATTGGTGTACAGCGTAATGGAAAAAATTATGTCGGATTTCCATCTTCAAACCGGTTGATAAATATTCGCATTGATGAATGGGCAGAATACGGTTTTAATCCAATGCCAACGTTTAAGCGTATTCCATGGCATGAAAATCTCAAGGATGATGAAATGATCCTGACCACTTATAAATACAATGTTCATGTTCAGTCCCGCACACAATCAGTCAAATGGCTAGCCGAGATTGTTCATAGTAACTGGGCGCCTATCAATACCGAAACGGCTAAACGTATTGGTGTTAAAACAGGTGATTTAATTCGCGTGGAAAGTCCTGTCGGATATCTGGTGACAAAAGCTTATGTTACTGAGGGACAGCACCCTAAGGTCATTGCTATTTCTACCGCGTGTGGGCATTGGGGCTATGGACGACTTGCACAACTCAAATTAAAAGAAAAAGGTGGGCAGTATGGAGCCCAGGAGGATCCGGATTTAAAAAATGTATGGTGGGAAGATAAAGGCGTACACCCCAACAATATTATCCCCGCAGTGGCTGATCCCATTGGTGGTTCTGCTGGTTGGTACGATACTGTCGTTAAAGTGACTAAGGCTCGGGTTGGTGATCAATATGGTGACATCAAGTCATCCTGGGAAAAGCATATGCAATGGTATAAAAAGACCATGAGTTATAGTTTTATGGGGGATCAACACAGAAAAATGCATCCCGAGATGGCATCATGGGAAGGACCTGATAGTGTGAAACATAAAAAGCGTTCCAGTAATCATTAACCAATAAAGGGTAAAAAATATGACAGTTGATGCAAAACAAATTATCTCTGATTTACATACCAGGGCAGGCTGGTATCGCTTATTGGCTGGTGTGTTTGCTGAAGAGCCAAAGTCTGATTTTTTACAGGCACTGCTTGATGATAAATGTCATGCGGCTTTAATTGAACTGGGGGTTCAATTTGATGATGATGTCTTAAAGATCGACCTGACTGAACTGGTTGAAAATCTGGCCTGTGAATACACCATGCTTTTTATTGCGCCGGGTGGATTTCCTGCCGTAGAATCCGTACGTTTGCAAGGTGGATTTAGCCAGAATTCAATGGCAGAAGTAAAAAACATTTATCAGACAGAACAAATTGTTATCAAGAACAATGGATTTAATACCTTTGATGACCATCTTTCTGCAGAATTGGGCTTCCTGGCTATTATGTTTGAACGTCAAGCCAATGCAATGGAACACAATGACGGTATAGAAGCAAAAAGGCTTGAAAAAGTCATTAAACGCTTTTGGGTACAACATCCTGGGCGTTGGGTTCGTGGTTTTGCGACCCTGATTGAAGAGGTTGCAGAACATTCCTTTTATCGTGAAATGAGTATTTTGCTGAATGCTTTTACTGAATCAGAACTGGAATTACTTAAAATTACGGTCAATGATGATGATGGTGGACGTTGGCGTGCTCCAAAACCCGTACACTTGACTCAACCGATGCAATGTGGAGGGGCTTAAATGGCACTCTTTGTCTGGGATGAATTAATCGTGCTGTGGCAGTCTGGGGATTTTCGGGCTGTACATGACTGGATTAATCAGCATTGGTCTGAACTGGTACAGAATTCTATCGAGGGTGATTCAGACCCGTTTGCACAATTTCTTCAAGGTCTTGCTTATGCCGCTCTGGCATTTCATTTTGCAGGTGAACAAAACCAGGAAAGTGCTGAACTGTTTATTGATGATGGCCTTAATGCTTTGTCTCACTATCCGTCTACTTATGCTGGAATCGAAATAATTCCAATTATTGATGCTTTGGCGGAGCTTCGAGATATTTTGCCAGCACATGATACTGGACAACCCATCCCCACTGTCAGTTCCAGTGTTCATGTGCTGCGTATTTGTAGCGGTTCTCAATTATGAATGATTTTCAAATCGCACGTTGGTTTAATGAAAACGATAAATTCTCAGGTAATACAAGCAATAATATCCCTGCTTATATTTTAGATACAGAGGAAAATAGTGACAATATAAAAGATTGCATTGTTGTTTCACCCACTGCAGACAGAACAAAAATCAGAACCTTGTTCACTAAAGGCGCCCGGCAGGTGCTCATTGGTGAAAGTGTTCTGGTAGATAAGTATTTACTACAAGATATGATCAAACAATATGGTAAAGAAAAAATCGGGATCTGGCTACCAGTTCGACTGACACAAAGAAGTTGGACCCTGGATCGTAAAAGCAATGTAGATTTTAGTTTTGTCTCAGTGAGTAATCCTTTGCCACGCTGGATTGTATTAAAAGCCAATGGTGATATGACTGATGTAGATGCTTTAACATGGGTAAGTGAAATATTAAAGGCTGGTTGTTCATCAATAATGGTATCCATTGATGAACCACAGGATGAAGATCTTCTGGCCTGTGCAGAAATGAGTGAAATAGCAGGCAATAAGTTCTGGTTAAATACAGACTCAAGTGATATCGAAGAAATTCGCTTCTGGGTCCAATATGGCCATGTACTGCAACTGGTTGTTCCTCATGAAACTGATATTGAATTATTAGCGGTAAATTTGAACACCAGACTGATGCAAGGGACTTTTGTATGAAAGAACAGGCTATGAGTAGATATTGTATGCCAAAGGTAGAATAAGTTTTGTACTTTAAATCTTTTGTGTTTGTGGTTTTATTGTCAGTACCGTACGTCAATGTCATTGCTGAAACATTGCTTGATATAGATAACATAATAAATTATACCGATATACAAAACTGGCCTCTTGTCGATGTCAGAGAACTTTCAGAACGCAGCCAATCTCCAATTCCCGGATCACTTGAATTGAGTTCAGAGTTAAATATTAAAGGTAATATATTGCTGGTCGCTTCAGACAATAATTCAGCAATAAAAATAGCCAGAAAAATAGAAAAAGAACACACAGATACAGAAGTTTTTGTTCTTGATCAGGGTTACAAAACTCTTCGTCTGATACACCCTGAATTGATGCCTGAAAAAACAATATTCAGTATGCCAGGAACATTTAATATACCACGTAATACTTGCAAGCAAGGGAATCCGATTCAAGTTTATAGCGATAAAAAAAGATAAATAACTGATGACTTTTTTAACTGATCTTGAACCTGACATAAATATTGAACGGTGTACACACTATCGATACCGTTATTCTGAGTGCAGTCGCTGTGCTGATCAATGCCCACATGATGCGATTTTAATTGATGATCAGGGTGTCAGTTTTAAATCTGAACAATGTACTGGCTGTGCTCTTTGTTCAGCTACTTGTCCGACATCAGTTTTTCAAGCAAGAAACCTTCCATTAGC
This sequence comes from Gammaproteobacteria bacterium, assembly GCA_027009375.1. Taxonomy (GTDB): domain Bacteria; phylum Pseudomonadota; class Gammaproteobacteria; order GRL18; family GRL18; genus JANELJ01. Next base: position 11,134 of record JALVDE010000247.1, on the reverse strand, counting down.
CAAAATTGCTAAACCGGATGAAAAGACATTATCCATTGCCTGTCAACCCTCTAATTTGGAAGCCGATATATACGTTCCCTGTCTGGGCGCCATTGATGTATCGATACTTGCAAGTCTTTGTACGAGAGAGATTAAAGTGACATTACGAGGAAGTGAGTATTGTGAAGCATGTTTTCATGCACCACATGGCAGCCAAAGGTTTCAGGCAATAATTGATACGCTTAATGATATTAATTTTGTCAATAAAAGAGCCCAAAGCTTTTTGCCGCAGATTGACAATAGGGTATCAAATGCAGCTTTGGATAAACAACGATTAGAAAGACGTTTGTTTTTTCAACGACTGGTTAACAAAAACTCAAAGAGAATGGCACATCATATTGAGCCAATCGATGAAACGCCTGTCTCAGCCATTCGTTACTCAAGCGATTTTTTTCCCGCACGTCGTCGGCTTAGTGAAAAGATTCTCAAACATATCAATCAACCCATTACTGATCCGGTTACGGCAATAACCTGGAATGTTGCTTATATTGAAGCGAGCGAGAATGGATGTACAGGTTGTGAAGCCTGTGCACGTGTTTGCCCGACGGGGGCGCTAAAGGTGAGTGAAGACCGGAAAATTAGTGACTGGATGCTTTATTTTTCATCAGCACAATGTGTTGGCTGTGGTGTTTGCGAGGAAGTCTGTACAACTGATTCAATAAAAGTCAATTATCGTTGGCAGATATCAGATCAGCCTTTAAATATTTTATATGTTTTACATCAACATCGATGTCAGGCATGTGGACGATATTTTATTGGTTTAAAAGAGGGACAGTGTCCTGTATGTGCAGATGATGCTGATAATTTTTCAGCAATTTTTGGCTAGAGTTTTTTGTAGGAGAAGCATCATGCAATGGGATTTTACAAATGAAGAAGTTGTTCGTGGTGAAGTGAGATACAGCCTTGTTGAATTTCGTCAAGATTTGCTTGAAGAGGTACGTTCAAACGTTATGAGTGATAATGAGGAATTTATACTTTACCACTTTAATGTTATTTATGAATTGTGTCACTGGTTAGCCACAGGACGTGAGTTTGATGATTTTGTTTTAACAATACCTGATAGTAATATCTTTAATGTAATAACATTGACAACATTAAAAGAGCATATGGATGATAATATAATTATGCTCGGTGCTATCCTGCAGCGAATGATCATGGATGGTGTGGAAAAAGGTGGTGCTTTAGAAGACGTAATTGATATGGTTGCCAGAGAACATGAACAAATTATAAATGCTGTTGATTTATCAGGCTGAATTTACAAGAGGAACTATAAAAAGCCCAATTCTGGGATAACCTAAAAGAGGGGATACCTTAATGTATAAATTAAAAAAAACAAATCCTGTTAAATTTATTACTGTTTCAATACTTACTGCTATGTGTTCAAGCAATATAAGTGCTGATGCAATCAGTGATAAAATTGCAGATCTACAACGCCAGATAGATGAATTAAAAGCAGCTGCAGCAAAAAATACAGAAAAAATTGAGGCTAATAAAAAATCTCAAAATATAGCCAGAATTTCACCGTCCGGTCCAGAAGTATCCTTTCCTGGACAGTACAGAATGAATTTTTATTCTGCAGATAATGATGACGTAGGTGATCAACAGACAGCAACGCGATTACGTATTCGTCAATCTATCAATTTAAAATTTGATGAGCAATTTAAAACACATCTACAACTACAATTAAATCATACAACCAGCAATGTTAGTACAGCTGGCGATAAAGACGGAAATGATGTACGTGTCCGACATGCTGTTATTGATTATACAGCAGAAAATGGGATTCGTACTAAAGCAGGTATTGTTCCCGTTACTGAATACTATAATGATGCTATGTATTCATGGGATTGGGATTATAACCCGGTTGCAGCTGAGGTTTTTATTCCTATTGGAGATACAACCATTCATGCTTTTGCTGGTAACTTGAACGAAGGTCAAGAGGATGTAAGAAGTGATGATACTGTGCATTATCAAGTTGATGCTATCGTACCATTGTCAGGTGAGAATCAACTGGTATTTTCAGGTACTGGCCTCACCATGAAAAAAGCATTAGGCAGTGGTAATGCCTGGCATTTTAACTATGGTGTATCAGGTAAATTTAAACTAAGCGATGATATAGCTTTAAATGGCTTTATTATGGGCTCTTCTACTAATGGTAACCTACTAGGGTCTGTTAGTGATGATGCCGATGGTTTTGCTGGTCGACTTGAATTTATCAGTAAAATAGGACGTGGTAACTTTGGACTTTTAGCTACCTATGCTAGTGGTGAAAAGGATGGTACTGGCTTTTTGATGCCAATGGCATTTTCAGGTACCTATGGTTATTGGGGATATACAGGTATTCTGACGGTGCAGGGGCCAACTGACACAGGATTTGATGGTGATGGAGTCAATATCTCTAATAATGGTTATGGTTTAACATCACTTCAGGCTAAATATAGTATGCCATTAAGCACAAATCTTGACGGTTATATTGCAGCTGGCTGGTTTGGAAATACTGACGCTAGCGGTCGAGATAGTCAAGTGGGGAATGATTTACTTTTGATGGGAACTTATCATTTCAATAAAGTGCTGTCTCTGGATATTGGTGCTGCCTATGCACAGATGGATGACAGCGTTAGTGGATATTGGCAAGGTGTTCAAGGCGGAGCTGGGTTTAATCAAAATGTGGGTGATGACCGAAATAAATTAGCAGTATTTGGTCGTTTGCAGGCCTCGTTCTAAATCTACCAATAATCTTTAGGCTGTTGATATTATCATCAGCCACTTTTTTTCGTTGATAATTTATCTTTCAGATAAAGATTGATAGTAACTACTCATCCGATGAGGTGGTAATCACCCCGAAAATTAGTTCTTCTCATAAGTAGAATTTTTGTGGGTGTTTGATTTATTTTTATCCTTAAAATTCCGACTTGTTTTAATAAAGTTGAAATGTCCGTTATTTATATGATTTCCCATTCTAAGTAAAATTCCATTTTTCATTACATTGCCTTTATTCCGGACTCGTTCCTGGTGGCAATACAGATTTCCTTTAGACTCATTTTGTATTGGACTGGTGATTAAAATTAAATGCTGTCAGCTTAAAGTAGCCTGTTACCATAAGTTGGCCATTGTGGCCATTTTATGGTTGCATGACTACATTAGCGTAAACAGGCCTGATAGATTTCCTGATCCACAAACCGCTGATACTGTTTAAGAGCAGGCAGCAGTATTTCGTCCGTGTAATGACAGCCGGTCTGTTCCACAACAGTCTGCCGGCTTTTTCCGGTTTGTTCGGCTAGATGACCTTGCCCTGCCGACAGACGTTCCAGCATGGGCTGGTAACCTTTCTGCCAGGCAATAAGATGTGGAAAAGGTTCCCTTAAGGCTTTTAATATTGCCAGTCCGGAATAATCCAGATCACCCCAGAAATAATAAGCAGGCTCAGACGGGCTTTCTCGGTACCAGTACTGCTCTAACTGGTTAAGTGTGACAGGTTCATTCTGGCTGTTAATAATACTAAAGACCACATTGTTTCTCTGACGGATATGTTTGCACGAGGCTTTAAAGCCGTAGCTGTAAATGACCACCTGATCTTCAGGTGAGGTGGCGCAGTATTCAAGAAAGGTATCCTGGTTTTCAATAAATAAAATGCTGCGGATAGTCTGCGGGAGATAAGCGTTAATAATCAGTGGACGGGTTACTATATTCGGGTATAGTGATGGAAACAGTTGTGCAATCAGGTTGCTGTGGCTGTCCAGAAATTTGGAATCGGATAAAAAGCATTCACAGGACAATTGTCTCAGACTTAATGGTTTTTTTAAGTTTTGTCCAATACAGATTAACCCCCCCATAATCTGTTCAGCACTCCAGCCGTCTTTTTGTAGCGGGGTATTCAATAAAAAATCGGGCGCTTCAAAAAAATTCTGATGCTTCCTGACCAGCTCGTTCCAGTGGCTGATTTCAGGGTTAATGCGTGGGCGATGCAGCCATTGTCGGATTAATTCTTCTTTTTCGGGATTAAAAATAAGCCGTGACCGATCATAAATTACATCCTGGGCATAATGGTTTCTGGCCAGTTGTAGTTTAAAGATTTCTTCTTTTTCAGCCAGTTGTTTAATACAGGACCAGATAAAATCTGCATTTTCATCAAAACGATAAAGTGATTTGAATAGTGAATTGCTTTTTTTTATGTGTAGAACCGGTGCTCTTTGACGGGTGTCAAAGCCCTGTTTGTCCAGCTGGGTGATAAACCAGTTTAAAATGGCCAGGATTTCTGCCTGTTCAGTCACAAAAATGGGTGGTTTTATTGAGTTCAAGGTTAAAAATAAATTTAATAACTGGAATTCCAAAAAAAAACAGACTAACATAAATTTAACTTTGAGTGTAACCGGGCTTCTGAACTGTACGGTTTTACAACAGAGATTGAAACTGTCGGGCTCTGGATGAGCCGGCTTAAAATAATAATTAATAAACATCCAGCTATTTAATGTTTCTGTGCCTGCTTTAAGCGGTAATAGACAGCATATTCTGTATTATTTCAGATGGTTAAGTAGCTGTGTATTAAACAGGTCTTTTCATAATTATGGTGTTTTTAAAAAATACTTTTTTAGTCTTATGCTTTTCACTGGTTTTATCCTCTTCCAGTTTTTCCGATGAAGGTTTTCCCGGCAGAGCAAAATATCCGGATGTTCCCTATATTTCCTTAAGTGATTTTTATCAGGGGTATATGGAAGATAAATATCTGGTAGTGGATGCCAGAAGCCCCTTTGAATACAAGGTTATTCAAATCAAGGGTGCGGTCAATGTGCCGGTTAACTCGGACAGTTTCTATAAAGATATTAATGAACTGGCAAAAACGACTGATAAGACCATTGTGTTTTACTGTAACGGCCGGCGCTGTATGAAGTCCTTTAAAGCTGCGGTCAAATCTAAGCTCCCCAATGTCCTGGTATATGATGCCGGGGTGTTTGAATGGGCAAAACAATACCCTGAACAATCTGTGCTTATGGGTGAGTCGCCCCTGCCGGTTGATAAACTGATCCCCAGCAGTAAGCTGAAAGAACATTTTATACCGCTGGCTAAATTTGAAGAGCTTATTCCACAGTCCATATTAATTGATGTGCGGGATCTGAAAGATCGACGTGGCAATGGCCTGTTTTTGCTGGCAGATAAGTCGGCTCCTCTTAGCAGACCGAAAAAGCTGGAAAAATATGTTAATAAAGCCATTGCAGAAGACAAAATATTGCTGGCCTATGATAATGCCGGTAAACAGGTTCGCTGGCTGCAGTACTACCTTGAGAAAAAAGGCGTACACAAATATTATTTTATGCAGGGCGGTGCAAAATACTACACCTATAAATAACAATTTACTTATAGGTTTTCAGTACCCGGGTATCTGTGCGGTGATGCATAACAGCTTTCATTAAGGGAAGAACGGCAATGCATGGTGTTGAACACAGTTCAGGGGTTATTTTTGGCTGGGATCCGTTCTGGGTATCTACCGTCATTTTTATAATGACCTATGCGGTGGTTATCAGCGAACGAGTCAATCGTGCCATTGTCTCCCTGCTGGGGGCTGCCATGATGATCATGCTGGGGGTTATTAACCAGCAGGCGGCAATACGGGGAGTGGACTTTAATACCATTGGTCTGCTGACCGGCATGATGGTGATAGTCACCATTACCCGTCGTACCGGTGTGTTTCAGTATATTGCCATATGGGCGGCTAAAAAAGTCCAGGCTTCTCCCTGGGGAATTATGCTGATGCTGTCGGTAGTAACAGCATTATTTTCTGCCCTGCTGGACAATGTGACTACAGTTTTACTAATAGCGCCGGTTACCCTGCTGATCACTCAGGAACTGGATATACCGCCTTTTCCTTTTCTCTTTTCTGAAATATTTGCTTCTAATATAGGCGGTGCCTCCACCTTAATCGGTGATCCGCCTAATATTATGATTGGCTCTGCAGTTAACCTGACGTTTAATGATTTTGTGATTAATCTGATGCCGGTAGCCATTGTGGTGATGGCAGTCAATCTGTTTATTGTTTACCTGATCTGGGGGCGTAAGCTCTCGGCCAGTACTGAAAAACGCCGGCAGGTTATGAGTTTTGATGAACGTCAGGCACTTAAAGATATTCCCTTGCTGAAACGTTCCTTATTTGTCCTGGCACTGGTGCTGCTGCTGTTTATGAATGCCCATAATCTGGGCCATGAACCGGCGACCATTGCCATGGGCGGGGCGGCATTATTAATGCTGCTGGATAACCTGGGTCGTTCTGCTCATGCTCAGGCATCCAATGTGGATCAATGCTTTCAGGAAGCGGAATGGATCACCATATTCTTTTTTGTGGGCCTGTTTATTGTCGTAACCGGTATTGAACATTCAGGTGTGCTGGCTTATCTGGCCGAACAGATGCTGGTCGCGACGGGCGGGGATTTTAATGTTACGGTGGTGGCTGTGCTCTGGTCATCAGCCATTGTTTCGGCCCTGGTGGATAATATCCCCTTTGTTGCCACCATGATCCCTATGATCAAGTCCATGGCTCCGGCTTTTGGCGGAGAGGCGGCATTAATGCCCATCTGGTGGTCTCTGGCACTGGGTGCCTGTCTGGGTGGCAATGGCTCGCTGATTGGTGCCAGTGCCAATCTGATTGTGGCGGGTTATGCGGAAAAAGCCGGCTTTCCTATTACCTTTTTAAAATTTATGGCCTATGCCTTTCCCTTAATGATTGTCAGTATTATTATTTCCCATTTATATATAGCCTGGCGCTTTCTATAGGTCAATCAGGTTTTGTGGAGTCAGAACATGATCAGTATGAATATCAGTGACATTATTATACCGACCAGCTGTATACAGGCAGGGGACAGTGTTAAACACTTCTTTGAGCTGTGTATCAGGGAAAATGCCCCTGCTTTGCCTTTTAGAGATAACGATGGGAGTATTAAGGGGTTTGTGACGCTCAGAGAAGTGATGGGCAGGGACTGCCTGCCCAATTACCTGGTGGAACTGGCGGGTATTTTAAGCAATGATATGAACTGTGTATCCAAAGCCACAGAAAAAATTACCCGTCTGTTCCAGAAAACCGTGGATGAATATCTGGAAGAACCCATCTTGTTTATTGCCTCCGATGCTATTTTAATACGTGTAGTGGCCTTAATGGAAAAACACGATACCGATTTTTTATTTGTTGCAGATGATGGTCAAAATTGTTCTGGTGACTATAAGGGGATTGTTACCCGCCAGGCAGTGGCCAGAAAAATGCTGCAAATAGCGAAGTAATAAGCCTGTAGGTACGGCTTTTGAACCCATATTTACAAATTAATTTGCAGGAACATGAAACTTTCTGGAAATACTCCGGTCATATATATCAAGTAGTACATAAAGTTGTTTTATATCGCTTTGTGAACACTTCACTTAATCCCTTTTTTCTTGTACCCCGCCTCCCAGTGGGGTTTTTTTTGCTTAACACCCTCAGCATGTCTATACTTGAGTGAATTGATCAATTTTTCAATTCCCCAAATATATGGATTTATTACACATTTTTCATAAGTATTCAGCTGTTTTTATTACTGGATTGCTGCTCCTGACTGGTCCGCAAATACGGGCTGCGCAGGAACAGCATCTTCCGGAAATGTCGGAATCGGTAAAAACAGAACAGCAGACCTTCAGTACGACAGAAGATAAAGGTATTCAGGATTCGTCAAGTATAGTGCTGAGCGCTTCGGAACAGGAATGGTTAAAGGCTCATCCTGTTATTGATATCGGTGTTGATGGAAACTGGCCGCCGATAGATTTTCTGGATGCTGCTGGGCATCACAGCGGCATTGCCCATGAATTTCTGCAGCGACTATCACAGATGCTGGGTGTTCAATTTAACCCGGTGCCGGGGCCAACCTTTAATAAAATGCTCAGTAAAGTTAAGAGCGGAGAATTAAAGGTTGGCATGACGATTGTAGAAACACCACAACGCCGCCAGTTTCTCTGGTTTACCGACCCTTATTTTACCGCTCATAAAATTATTATCTCCAGACGTTCATCGCAGCAGTTTCGAAATCCGGATGAGCTTTCAGGCAAAATCGTGGCCATGGAAGAAGGTTATTACAGTGTTGATCTAATAAAGAAAAAATATCCGAATATCAGGTTGAAATTACTCCCCTCTACACTGGATGCTCTTAATGCCGTTTCCTGGGGACAGGCGGATGCTTATATTGGTAATGGGGTTGTGGTTGAGTGGTTAATTAATGAATATCAGATTGCTAACCTGAATATCAGTGGGCAGGCAGGCCTAAAACCGTCCGGACAACGCTTTGCTGTGTATAAAGACAATGCCTGGCAACCGCTGGTAGGGATCATTAATAAGGCCCTGTCCAGGATCACCAAAGCGCAGAGAAAAACGATATTTAAAAAATGGCTTGGCTTTGCCTCCAAAGCAGAAGATCTTAAATTAAGGATTAAACTGACAGAAGCAGAATACCGCTGGTTAAAACAGCATCCCGATATTCGCCTGGGGATAGACAGGCAGTGGCCGCCGGTGGAGTTTGTCGATCATAAAGGCCAGTACAGCGGGCTGTCTTCAGATTTTATAAAAATATTTTCACAGGCATTTGATGTCAATATTTTGGTTGATACCCATTTGAACTGGGAGCAGGTGATACAGCAGGCCAGAGAGCATCGCCTTGATCTGCTTCCAGCGGTACTTAAAACGCCGGCAAGGGAAAAATATCTGAATTTTACCCGTCCTTATCTTAATTTTTCGACAGTCATTTTTGTTAATCAGGACAGAATTCATACTATCACACTGCAGGATTTGCACGGTAAAAAAGTGGGCATTGAAGAATCCTATGCCATCCGTGAATTTGTGCACAGGGATCACCCTGAAATCAGGCTGGTTACGGTAAAAAATAATAAAGAAGGTCTGGATCAGGTGGCATTGGGCAAAATTGATGCTTATATCGGTAATCTGACGACCAGCAGTTTTTTACTTAATAAGTTTGGCATAAGTAATGTTAAGGTGGGCGGTACCACACCCTATGCCATGGATCTTAGAATGGGTATCAGAAAAGACTGGCCGGAACTGGTCACTATACTTAATAAATATCTTAATGCCCTGACTGAAGAAGATATTGCCCGTATTCGCCATAAATGGTTAACGGTTAAATATGATGTCCAGGTGGATTACAGCACCATTCGCAATACTATTATTATTGCAGGCCTGTTATTGTTGCTGAGTTTTTCCTGGGTGGTGTATTTTCGGCAGAAAAACACTGCTCTGCAGCGCAGTGAAGAACAGCTGAATCAAATTATTAATACCGTACCCCTGGCCATTATGATGACTGATGACAACGGTACCATTATTCGAGCCAATAGCTTTGCCGAAGATCTTATGGAAAGTGAAGACACCGTAGTAGGACAGAATATCACCCATTTTTACTATGAGCCTGAACAAAGAAAATCTGTTATTCAAATGCTCAGTCAGCATAAAAGAATTAAGAACCAGCAGATATATTTTCAAACCACTCGAAACAAAGTATTAAAAGGACTGTTTTCTGCAGTAAGGGTTTCTGTGGCTAACAGGGAAGCCAACCTGGGTGTCTTTGTTGATCTGTCCGATCGGATAAAAATGGAGGAAGAATTAAAACAGGCTAAGGAAGCCTCTGAACAGGCCAATCGCTTCAAGAGTAATTTCCTTGCCAATATGAGTCATGAGATCCGCACGCCCATGAATGCTATTATCGGTATGACTCATCTGGTGTTAATGACGGAACTCACACAAAAACAGCTGGATTATATTCGTAAAATTGATATTTCTGCCCATAATCTGCTGGCTATAATTAATGATATTCTGGATATTTCAAAAATTGAAGCCGGTAAACTCATTATAGAAAAAACCACGTTTAATCTGGATGAAGTACTGCAGCATATCGACAACCTGATTTCATTAAAGGCGGCTGAAAAAAATCTGTCTGTAAGGTTTAACAAAGCTGCGGATGTGCCGGTTAATCTGCTGGGTGATCCCCTGCGTCTGGGTCAGGTTTTGCTAAATCTGGTGCAGAATGCCATTAAATTTACTGAACAGGGTGAGGTTGTGGTTAATATCACCACTGTTCAGTCTGCAGACAAGAACCAGTCCGGTAAGCAGGCTGATAATCATATAACCCTCCATTTTGCCGTTTCTGATACCGGTATTGGTATTGAACCCGAAAAGCTGGACAGACTGTTTGAACCGTTTATTCAGGCGGATAATTCCATCAGTCGCCAGTATGGGGGAACAGGACTTGGTTTAAGTATTTCCTTTCAGCTGGTGGCTTTAATGGGCGGTCAGCTCAAAGTGCAAAGTCAGCCGGGAAAAGGCAGTACTTTTTCATTTTCACTGGTGTTTGAAAAACAGCAGATACTGCCGTTGGAAGAGCAGCTACAGAGCAATAATGAACCAGTCAAAGCATCGACAAAAGATCTGCATAAAGCGGTTCAGCGTTTAAAAGGCAAGGTTCTTCTGGTTGAAGACAATAAAATTAACCAGCAGGTTGCACGGGAATTATTAGAGGGCTATGGTTTGCTGGTAGCGATTGCCGATAATGGTGCACAGGCGCTTGAGCTGGCCGGCAGTACGGATTTTGATCTGATCCTTATGGATGTGCAGATGCCGGTTATGGATGGTCTTGAAGCCACCAGGCAATTACGAAAGATTAAATCGTATCAGTATATCCCCATTATTGCCATGACGGCTCATGCTATGGATGGAGACAGGGAAGCCTGTCTGCAGGCTGGTATGAATGATTACCTGTCCAAGCCCATAGACCCGGATGTTTTACTGCAGATGCTCAGTAACTGGCTGGAAGGTTATGAAACTTTGCATGTAGAAAGCGCTGATGTACCGGTGGACATTGCTTTGCCGGATAATATTCCAGGTATAGATCTGGCCTGGGGACTGAAACGGGTCGGCGGTAATAAAAAATTATTTATCCGCCTGCTTAATGATTTTTTCCAGTCTCATCAGGAAGCCTGTGAAAAAACCCGGCAGTTTATACTGAATAATAATATTGAAGCTGCCCGCAGACAGGTGCATACTATTCAGGGGGTAGCCGGTAATATTGGCGCCAGGGATCTACAG